>JBGMQU010000025.1:14974-32657 GCA_048060725.1 Gemmatimonadota bacterium
GGCCACGCCGCGAGCGGGCGCCTGAGCGCCAGTGGGACGAAGAGAACGACGAGAACCAGCCCGGCGAGTGCGAGGGCGCCGATCACGTTCGGCCACCACCCGGGGAGCGCAGTACGCGCCACCAGGACTCCTCCGCCGATCAGCAGCCCGAGGGCGAACATGTCGCACAACCGATCGCCGATGCTGCCCACGACGACCGCCTCCACGCGTCCGGTGGCCCGCCCGGCCAGGACGGCCCGAAGTACGTCGCCGCCGACGATACTCGGCAGACACAGGTTCGCGAACAGCCCCGCCCCGTAACACCGTACGCCGTCTCGCAGGGAAAGTGACGCGCGCCCGATCCGTAGCATGCGACGCCACTTGAGGACCCCTACGGCGTGTCCCGCAAGGAAGCCCCCGAGAACGCCCAGCCAGACGAGCGGGGGCAAGCGTCGCATGGCGCCCCAGAGTTCGTCCAGCGGCAGGACCAGCAGCAACACGGCGAGCACGGCGACGCTGATACCGACCCGAAGCGCCGTCCTGTTCATCGGCCGCGCGTCACTGTCGGTGCATCGCGATGCGGGCGTTCTGGTCGGCGAGAAGCCCGACCGCCCACACGACGAGGGCCGCCATGAAGGCCAGAACGGCCGATTCGGACAGGTTGTTTCGGGTCAGATCGTACCCGAACTTCGCCAGCCCTCCGAGGGCCAGCAAACCGCCGAGCGGAAGGAAAACCTTCAGGGGATTGAAGAACACGACCGTTCGCAGGATCAGCAGTGTGAACTCGAACGCATGCCGTGGCCGGATCTTCGATTCGCCCAGCCGACGCCGATAGTTGATCGAGACGTACTCGACCTCGTGTCCGTTGCAGGCCGCGGCCAGCGTGATGGTGGTGGTGAACGAGAACCCGTCTGGCAGCAGGTGCTGGTACCGCTCGATCAGGTCGCGACGCATGAGTCGCAGACCGGAGTTGAGATCGGGAAGCCGTTGACCGGCCAGATATCCGGCCAGCTTTCGCAAGAGCCACTTGGCAGGCTTGCGGGAAAACGGCACGGCGACCTCTGCGCCGGTCCGCGCCCCCACCACCATCGCGTTTCGATCGGCTACCGCGAGCAGCCGAGGGATCTCTTCGGCTGGATACGTACCGTCCGCATCCGTGATCAGAATCCAGTCGAACCTGGAGTTCGCGATCCCTGTCTTCAGCGAGGCGCCGTATCCGCGGTTGTTCCGGTGGCGGAGGACTCTCGCTCCGGCCGCGGCGGCTCGATCTGCTGTTTCGTCGCTCGAACCGTCATCGACCACGAGAATCTCGTAGGACCAATCAGTCGACCGCAGGTAACGGTCGACTCCCTCGATCTCCGCGGCAACGTGCTCGGCCTCGTCGAGCGCAGGGATGATCACGGAGACCGCGTGCGCCGCTGGCCCTGGGCCACCACCCACTTCTTCCACCACGCCCTGGACCCCCTCCCGGGGCGTCTCGATGGGCCCGGACGTCTCGAGCGAGTTCATTCTCTCACCATCACCCAGATGTCTCCCCCCCCCAGCGTTCCAGAGTACCTGGCCGCCTCACGGTACAAAGAATCCACACGCCGCCACACGTCGGGCTGCAAGGCCTGAAAACTCGTTGGAAAGGAGTATATCAGCCATGTGCGCTCGTGACTCTCCTCGACGTCGGCCAGTTGCGTCGCATCGGTCACCTGCGTCCACGACCGGGCCTTCCATTCGTTGTAGGGGAGTCCCGTCATGCCCACCGTGACGACCGCGTCGCTCGAACCCGCGTTCAGGTCCACAAACGCTTCCGCGGCCTCGTAGTCCTGCTTCGGTCCCCACGCCGATGGCACGGTCGTCAGGCTTCCGAAGATCGCCAGGACAGCCAGCCCGACGGCGATGGCCGGTCCACGAGGGCCGGCCCGCGGCGCGAGCGCGAACAGGCCACGGAGACCGATCAGCAACCCGAAGCCGGCGGCGAAGAAGAAGAAGCGCGGCCACAGGTTGTGACCCAGCGCGATGATCGCGGTCGCGGTCGCGACCACCGGCAGCACCATCGCCAGCGCGTCGACGGACGAGCGGCGGAAGTAACTCCAGGCGCCATACAGGGCGACGGCCATCGCCGGCAGGAGTACCAACGCGCCGCCGGGGACGCCCACTGCCAGCTTGCCGAACGTCTCCGAGACCAGCCACAACGGGTTCTTCCACTCGATCGAGACACCGCTCAGACTCGGCTCGAGAAGCACCCCGCCCACCTGCGGAAGCACCGGAGCGTAAAGCTGAAGCGTGAACGTGCCCGCGAGAACGAGTCCGGCGAACAGAGGGAAAAACGACGGCCGTTCTTCGGGAGATCGCCCCGGTCGCCACAGCGCCCATGCGGCCACAAGTGCGTGCGAGAGCGGAAGCACCGCGGCTGTAGGGTGCGTGTAGACCGCGAGGGCGACGGTACCGGCGTACGCGACCGACAGGCCCCAGCGAGACCGGTCGCGATTGCGCAGGAGATCGAGAAAGAGTGCCGTGGACAGCAACGTCCAGAACAGAAGGCCGGTGTATCCCCGAGCGTTCTGCGAAAACCAAACGTGGTGATAGGAAGCCGCGAGCAGGGCCGTGGCGAGGAGCGCCTCCGCACGACTCGTGACGCGGGTGCCGAATGCGTACAGCACACCGAGGCTCGCGACGCCGAAGAGCACCGCCGGGGCCCTCAGCGCGAAAACGCTGTCCCCGAACAGACCGATGGACAGCCTGGCGAGGACGGAGTAGAGGATGTGCTGATTCTGGTCATCGTATGTGGCGAGGATCACTCCGAGCGGCTGGGTCATGTACCGGGCGTACATCTTGATCTCGTCGAACCACAGGGCCTCGCCCAGGCCGATCACCCGAAGAACCAACCCCACCGTCATGATCGATCCGAGGCCGATCAGCGCACGGCGCGAGGTGAGCCAGCCGTCGCCAGGCCCCGCGTCTCGACTCGAGGAGAGAGAGGGAGATTGCCCGGGTACGGGGGTCCCCGCCCTTCGATTCGACGGTGTCCGACGCAACCAGACCCACAGGAGGCACATGTGGGCCAACAGAAGCGCTTTCCACAGCCACAGGCCGATCGCTACGGCGCCCACCCGCGCCGAATCGGCCCCCAGCAGGGCCACAGCAGTGGGGATGGGAGGCAGCGCGATCGCGATCACGGCCACGATGACCGTGAGACCCATCATCAAGCGCCTCATGCCGTGTCGAACCTGGCCGGCACGAAGCGTGACACAGATGGCAACACGGACCGCACTAGGAGCGGCTGAGCAACCGCTGTACCCCTCGCGCCACAAAATCGCCGCATGCTTTGGCCGTGGCGACCGTCTTGCGCCAGAAGAGCATGAGGACGCCGGCTATGGCCGCCAGCGCCGACGCGAGCGGCATGAGCGTCTCTGGACCGATGTACATGTCTGCGTCCTCGATGTAGTGGATCCGTGACTGTTCTCGAAATATTGCAAGATGGGGGCCGGAACGGCCACTCGCGGCAGCCTCCTACGCTTTGCGTTTCTCCGGCACCATCCAGATCACCGCGATCACGGCTGCCGCGACGAGCATCAGCGCGAGAGGCGACGTCCCGTTGCTACCGAGCCCGCCGTACACCCCACCGGTGCGCTCGAGCGCCTCGAGCACGGGCAACTGGAACCCCTCGACAAATAGCCGCACAACCGGGTCCAGAACCCCGAGTGGCCGTTCCACCTCCCGATACATCGCGAGCGCCCACGCCAGCACTATCGAAAACAGCCCGATCAGGGAGGCTGCCAGCCGCGGTAACCGGGTCAGAGTCACCGCCGCCGGAACGAAGAGGAATGGCACAGCCGGCGCGAGGTACCGCATCCCGGTGTTGAACTGAAGCCTCGTGTAGTTGCTGCCGCTGAAGAAGATCCAGAGGGCGGCGAAAACCAACACGCACGACCAGGCCTCGAGCGCCGGCAGTTTCGTGTTGCGTCGCACCCTCGACGTCAGCGCGGCGAACCCGAGAAGGAGCAGGGGACTAAACACGAAAAGCCCAAACCGGTAGTCGAACGCGAGCGACCACAGGAGCTCGGGCTGTGGAGCCCCATAGCCCTGGTATCCGAGCTCGATCCACTCGACGGGCGGCATCCAGTGCTGGCCCGGAAGGAAGGGATTTCCGAAGGCTCGCCATTGGTAGAACCACAGCAGGAAAATGGGGGGGGCTCCACCCAACCCGAACCACACCGAGCGATCGAAAAACGACCTCATCTCCAGCGTCCGCCGGTTCCTGACGTGCGCGTATGCGAAGAGCCCGACGACGAACACGACGCCGCTGTAGTCGAAGAGGACCGTCAACCCGGCCGCCAACCCGGCGACGACAAACTGCGACCGCACCGAAAGTTCGCGCTCTCCCGACGGATCCCAGATCCAGGCGAAGGCGGCGAACGCGATCAGGCCCAGCACGATGTTGTGATTCAGGAAGGCGGACCGGTAGAACAGCGGCGTTCCAACGGCGAACAGAAGGGCCGTGAGCGCACCCGTGCGATCGGACGAAAAGACGTGTCGGAGCACACCGAACATCAACACCACCGCGGCCGCGCCGATCGGCGCCATGAACAGCACCTGCATCACCAGCGCCGCCAGCGCGAGCTTCACGTCGAGACCGCGACGCCAGGCCTCGGCGAAGAACGCCCGCTGATTCGACCACTCGGTCTCGTACTGCGGTGGTTCCGTCAGACCCGCAGCCGCCCGGCGATCGGTTACGCGCTTGACGATCAGATCGATCACAGGGCGCGTGAGCGCATACGGGATCGCCGCGAACATCGAGACCCCCGGATTGTTGCCGATGTGCCAGCCACGGCCGGGCGTCTCGAAGAGATCGGGGTGGAGTCCGCCGAACTCATCCAGTCGGAAGGTCAGGTCGTCGCCGAGCGCGATCGCGGGATAGTGCTCCCGAACGATGTCCGTGGCGAAGTGTAGCGAGAACACGATCCACACCGTCGCGAAGATCCGCCAGCCGATCCCGCGCGGACTTCGATGACCCCACGCCGCTGGCGTGGTCGCGGTGTCCGGTCCCGTCATCAAAATGCCTCCTCCGCCACCCGCACCGCGTTCGCCATCAACGAAAACGTAATGTTCTTGGCGGGCAGAAACGGGAACGTGCTGCCGTCAACGATGAAGAGATTCTCGACGTCTCTGCTTCGACACTCCCGCGTCACCGTAAACGGACGTTGCTCGTCCGTCATGGGCAGCGTCCCCGCGTAGTGCACGCTCGCCCCCATGGGACGCACGTGGGTCGCCCCCGGCGCCACGACGCACCCCAGGGCACGCAGGCCACGGCGCGCCCGCTTCAGCACAGCCCGCATCCGGTCCGGCTCGTCGGCTGGCGGCTCGTACGCCGTTCGAAGAACCGGAACGTCGGTCGCGCGTTCACCCGGTGGGTCGATCGACACGCCACACGTGTCACGCCTTCGGTCGTGGAAGTTCAGGTTGAGCAGGCCCAGCGCGGCGCGGGCGTTCCGGAACACGTATCCGGCCGTTCGCAGGTCGAATGGCATGGTCTCCATGATGGGGTGCGCCTGGGCCGAGGTGAGGGTCGTGATCTGGCCGTGCACGTATTCGTCCGGGCGTTCGCCCGGGAGCCCCATCGAAAGCTGGTGATACTGATAGGAATCGGCTTCGAATCGATACCCGAGGCGCGGCAGGTGGATGAACGGCAGCAGCACCTGGCGGTTGTCCATGAGGCCCTGGAGCTGTGGCCGTTCCCCCGTGGCCTCGAGCCACGACGTGAGGAACAGTCGGGCGGTCGACAGGGTCCCCGACGCCAACGCGAGTGTCTCGATCGGCCGACTCTCGAGCCCACCGTCCGCCAGTAGCCGCACCCGGATGGAATGCGCCCGACGATCATCGCCGATTTCGAACGCCTCGACCAGCAGTCCCGGCTCGTAGGAGAAGCCGGGATACCGGCGACACTCATCGAGCGTGAAATCGGGCGTATAGAGCGCTCCCACGGGGCATCCCCACAGGCATCGGGCAAGATAGGAGCAGGCCTCGCGTTCGCCGTCGGCCTGAGTCAGGACGGCCAGGCGCGACCGGCCCACAAAGCAGCGCGCACCAGTCTCGAGTCGGCCGCGGGCCGCTGCGTAGCGCGTCATGAGCGACTCCGACTGCGCATCCAGGCGGAGCGGCTCTCCGATTCCCCGGTGCCATGGCATGAAGGCGGCGAGGTCGTCCTCGCGTCCGATGACGCCGATGCGCGAGGCAACCTCTTCGTAATGGGGTTTCAGCCCGTCGAACCCGAACGGGAAGTCCGCCAGCTCCGCTTCGTCGAACGGGTACACTCCCGCCGTCCACGCCCTGGCGAGCCCACCCTCGGCCCACGAACTGAGCGGTTTGAACCCGGTGGACCGCTCTTCCAGGCCCGACGGTCGCTCGAACACGAACCGCTTCTGCGGAGGGAACCCGTAGAACTCGCCCGCACCCTCCGGGAGGGCCAATCCGTAGAGGTCTTGTCCAAGGAAGTACTCGACGGGGTCGGCCAGGGTCGACTTGAGCTGTGACGCGTTCATTCGCGGCTCGACTGGAGGCGGCCCGCTGCCACCCGCATCGATCATCCGCACCGTTCGGCCCTTCTTCAGCAGCGTCAGCGCGAAGTGCACACCGCTCGGTCCCGACCCCACGACCGTGACCTCGCTCACCGCCCGACTCCGACCAGGTACGCGGCGGCCGTGACGAGGAGACCGAAAGCCAACGCGAAGCCGCTGAGCAGGCCTCGGGCCGCCAGCCCGATGAAGAAGCCCGCGCGAGATCGGACGCCGGGAATCTCGTATCGTTCGAAGCTGTCGGGGGCGTTCTCGAGCACCGCCGTGAGGAACACCAGCCTCCGGCGTACGGCCCCGCTCGGGGCCACGAAGCGCGCGGTCATATCCACCGCGCGGAGTGGAAACCACGGCCAAACAGACATCCGGAGCAGAACGCGATCGGCGCGCGCGCGAGGCGCGAAACGGTCGGGAAAACGGGCGAGCCCGCCATCGTACCAGTCGCGCGCGTAGCGGGACACTGGCGCGCCGATCAGGTAACGCCCGAATCGATCACATTCGGCGGCCACGCGACCCGCTACCGCACCAGCCGGTTGTACACGGTGCCCACGACGCGCCCGAGCCCATACCCGAGGACGAAGGCGTAGACGAACCCGATCAACGCCCCCGCCACGGAGACCCGGTACCCCGGAAGGTAGTTGCCTAGCAGGTTCAGGTGTACCCCGACGTTTTGACCGCCCTTGGCGACCAGAAACAGCGTGGCACCGAGCAGACCGAGGCCGAGTACGAGACCCAGGCTGATCCCCCACGCACGCACGTTCAGGCGGCGTATCGCGGCCTGCACAGATTGGTCGTTCATCGAGTCCGTAGGCACTGCTTGTCCTCCTGTGACGAAGCGCAACGACTCAAATGTGATCGAGGAAATCGCGCGTTTGTCTCAACTCGTCGCGAGTGCGCGCGATGAAGATGTACGTCGCCAACACGAGGTTGCGCACGAACGCCGCAAACCACGCGAAGACGAACGAGGTCACGAACGCCCAGAAGAAGCCGATGAACGCTCCGCCCCACGTGACCTCATACCCGTAAAAGTACTCGCCGAGCAGCCGGAGCCCGGCCGGGTCCCCGTCGAGTACGATCAATGCGAAGACGGTCGCCCCGAACAGGAGGGAGCCGCCGACGACTCCGAAGGCGAGCCCGAGCGCCCTCTTGTGAAGCGGCAAGAACGCGAGCACCGCCTCTTCCGGAAGGTCTGCCGCAGAAACTTCGGGTTCGGCTCGGCCGATTTCAGGCGCCATGTTCATACCACACACTATCCTTTGGGCGAGACGGCAGCGGAGGCCACGTTTCGACTCCGATTTCCTCGAACGCCGCGACGTCGGCGGGGGGAAGGGGCGCGCCCACGATGGAGTAGACGACCGCACCGCTCAACGCGGAGAGTCCGTTGGAAAAATAAAACATCAGGTGGAGGGGAATCGAACCCAACGCGACCTTCAGACCGGCCGCCCTCCACACCGTAGCGAAGAACCGGAAATTGAGCAGAACGACCGTGAACGACAGAGTGACCGAAACCGCGACCGGCCACCACGACCGAAACACGGGAGCGGCAGGGAGGATGCCGAACGCCAACCACGTGAAGATCACCGACAGGCGGTTGATCGGGTGCACGTTGAGCGCGCTGCCACCCGCGCTGGGTCCCTCGTGCAGAATCAACCGGGTCCAGGGAACGCCCCGGTGCCTCAGATCCGTCCGTAACACATCCGCGAGCGTCCAGCGCTTGAGATGACACGCCTGAAGTGTTGGATCGAGCACGATGCGGTGACCGCTCCGGCGAAGTCGGCGTCCTAGCTCGATATCTTCGATCTGCGGCCGCGCGAAGTGCCATTCATCGTACATCCCGACTTCGTGAAACACATCTGCACGTATCGCTCCGCACCCGGCCCAAAAGGTCTCGGCGTCCCCGCCACCCTGCTGGTGAACGAAGTGGTGCAGCAAATTCCGATACTGGGAGACCACGGTTCGGGCGGCCGGCCTGTCGTCGTACGATCCGAATATCGCCGCGACCTCCGGCTCCGCGTCGAACGTCTCCAGGAGTCGACGCAACACATCCTGATGCACGCAGACGTCGGAATCGACGAACAGCAGAATCTCTCCGCGTGCAGCCTCGGCGGCCCGGTTTCGGGCGTAGGCCGGACCACGCGGCCTTCCGGGCAAACGAATGACCGTATCGGCGAGCTCGAGGGCGAGTTCGGCCGTCCGATCTTCGTCACGCCCCATCGAGTCCCCGTCGACCGCAACCACGAGTTCCCAGTCGTCACGAGAGAGGTCGTTCGCCTCCAGCGCCTGCACGGCGAGCGGCATCACCTCCATGGCGCGATGCGCCGGCATGATCACCGACAGCCGGATATCGGCGCGGGCCGGGGTGCGCTGGACCACCGTGCGATCCCTGCCGACGGACACGCGGTCGGTCACGAAGCCCTCCTTTTCGCCAGCCAGCTACGCGCACCCCGCGCGGTGCGGCGAATTCCGAGGCGACCCCGAAAAGCCGCCGTTCCCCATGCCTCCAACTGCCCGGGCCTGCGGTAATAGAAAGCGTCCAGTCGCGGAAGACGATGTCGCGCACTGTCTCCAGCCACGAGCGCCAACTCGGTGGTGCAGGCCCAGTCGTACGTGGACCGCGCGACCGTTTCGCTTCCGTCGTCGACCTTCCCGAACGGGTAGGCGAACCCTCTGGGACGCCGGCCCAGTCGACTCTCGAGGTCGACCGCGGACCCTTCGATCTCATCGTGGAGGCTCGCCGCGGGCACCGCGTCCAACGGAGGGTGTGTCCGAGTATGCGACCCTATGTGGACGCCGTCCTCAGCGAGCCGTCCGAGAGCGTCCCAGTCGAGCAGTGGCAGTGTCGGGATACGTGGTTCGTGCACGCCGGCCCACGCGTTGGTCGCACCGACCTGGCCCGACACGACGAACACCGTCGCCGGCAGCTCCAGGTCGCGCAGAATCGGCCACGCGACGGATCCGAAGTTCTCGAACGCGTCGTCGAACACCACGGCCACACAGTCATCCCCCTCCGGCGCAGCGAGCAATTCGTCCACGGTCACCGCGCGAGACGATCCCTGCGCCAACCACTCCGCGTGACGCCGGAACGTGTCCCGGTCGACAGAGATCACCGACCCCGACGGGTCGATCGAATGATAGGTGAGAATCGCGCGCACGTTGCCGTTCCTCTCCGTCATGCCGGCCGGAGCGCGGCCTGCTGTTCAGCCACCACATCGGCCACGATCTGCTCGAGCGACGTGTCGGGCCGAAACCCGATGGCCCGCTCCAGCTTCGATACGTCGGGGACGCGCCGCTGCATGTCCTCGAAACCCTCTGCGTACGCCTCAGCGTACGGAATATGCAGGATCTCCGAATCGCTCCCGGCCTCTGTCCGCACCATCTCGGCGAGCTGATTCATCGTGATCTCGCGGTCCGATCCGACATTGAACACCTCGCCGGCCATCGACGGACCCGTCACGAAGGCTTCGATCGCTCGCACCGCGTCCTGGACGTGGCAGAAGCAGCGCGACTGCTCTCCGGTCCCGTACACGGTGATGGGCTCGCCCGCCGTAGCCTGCCCGGCGAAGGTCGGGAGCACCATCCCGTAGCGTCCGGTCTGTCGCGGTCCGACAGTGTTGAACAGTCGTACGACGGTGACGGGGACCCCCTTGTCGCGGAAGTACGCGAGCCCCAGCCATTCGTCGAGCGCCTTCGAGCATGCATACGCCCATCGCGCGTGCGTGGTCGCGCCCATGACGAGGTCGTCGCCCTCCGAGAAGGGGATCTTGTCGCTTTTCCCGTAAACCTCCGATGTCGAGGCGAGCACGATCGGCTTCTGCTTGTTGGCGACCGCCTTCAAGACGACTTCCGTGCCGTGCACGTTCGTCTCGATCGTGTGGACAGGCTTCTCGACGATGAGCCGCACGCCGACGGCCGCCGCCAGGTGAACGGTCACGTCACAGCGATCGACGAGCTCCGACACGAGCGGGCCGTCGAGGACCGAGCCGATCCGGTAGTCGAAGCCGGCGTGATCGATCAACGGCTCGATGTTCGCCATCGCCCCGGTAGACAGATTGTCCAGCACGAGCACCTCGTGCCCGCCGCTCAGCAGCCGCTCCGCCAGATGAGAGCCGATGAAGCCCGCTCCGCCTGTAATCAGGACCTTCACGCACGCCTCCTCATGTGGCTCATGCCGCCTCGGCGATCGCGCGGGCGACCTCGTGCCGCCCGCCCTGTTCCGCGGCACGCGCAACCAGGTTCAGATACGCCGGCACCACCGCGCTTTCCGACCAGATCTCCTGAAAGCCGCGAACCGCCGACGCCGCGCACGCGCGCCGGTGCTCGGGCGACGTTCGCATCCGGTCCATCGCCTCGACGAGCTCTTCGGAACTGCTGAACAGTTCGCCTCCGTTGCAGGCCTCGACGATCTCCGGGAACGGACCGAGCCGCCTCGCGATCACCGGGGTTCCCTGCCGAAACGCCTCGATCAGGATGATCCCGAATGTCTCGAAACAGATCGAGGGTACGATTAGCGCCTCTGCGCCCCGGTAGAACCGGTCCAGTGCCTCCGGATCGACGCGGCCGAGGAAACGCACTCTCGAGTTCCCGGCAGCGAGCTTCTCGAGCGCCGGCCGGTAGTTTCCGTCGCCAGCGATGAGAAGATCCGCGTCTTCGTATGCCGCGAACGTCGGGATCACGTCGTCGAGCCCCTTGATTTCCTCCAGCCGGCCGACGAACAGAAAGTACGGGCGGTGGTGTGGAGCAGCCGGCCCACTCCCGGCGTCCTTCACCGCCGCCAATCCCGGTGGCGTCTCGAGGTCGGGAAGGAAGTACGGGAGCACTTCCATCTCGTGTCGGAAACCAAACTCGGCATGCTTCGTCCGGCTGAACTCGCTCTTGGCGATGAACAGATCCACCTCCGAGAGGTGGCGCTCCAACGCCCCCGTGTACCGCCAGATCTGCGGCGGCCGCTGATAGGACGCCACACAGCGCAGACACTGTCGACCGGTACATAGCTCGCGATTGTGTCTCCAGAGCACGTGCGAAGGGCATACCAACCAGTGCTCGTGGGCCTCGTAGACCTTCACGGCGTCGCCGAGGGCCAGGAGGCCGGGGCCACCCACCAGGGAGATATTGTTGTAATGGATGATGTCGAAGTGGCCGTCATCGAGCTCCCGCTCGATGCGGCGGCCCGTCAGGACCGGACGCCCCAGTTGCTGCGTCAGAAGGGCCGACAGTCCCGCCGCCCCGCTACGCAGACCCACGACCCTCAGCCCCTCGGGCTCTTTCCCCGGTCCAGGCTCGTCGCCCCTGTTCAATACGTTGTACGCATCGACGTCGTGCATCACCGTGACCTCGTGCCCACGGCGCACCAGGGCTCGAGACAGACGCTGAATCGCGATCCCGTCGCCCCCGAAGTTGTGCGGGGGATAGAACGTCGTGAGCATGGCGATCCGCAGCGGCCTGCCCATCATGCAGCCGCCTCCCGAATCGCGGCCAACGCGGCTCGCGCCCCCGTCTCCCAACTGAGCGCCCGGGCCCCGTCCAGCGCGAGAAGACCCATCCTGGTCCGTAGCGGCTCGTCCTTCGAGAGCAGCCGGAGCGCACCCTCGAGCGTCTCCTGGTCGCCGGGTGCCACGAATATTCCTCCTCCGGCGAGCAGTTCGGGGAGCGGGCTCTGCGTCGTGGCGATCACGGGAGTTCCGCACGCGGCGGCCTCCACCGCCGGCAGACCGAACCCCTCTGCCTCGGACGGAAGCACCAGCGCCAACGCCCCGGAGTGTACATGTCGGAGTTCGTCATCCGGCACGTACCCCGTCCAGATGACCTTGTGCGCGGTGCCGGCCTCCTCGATGGTCTCCTTGATCCGATCCGTGTTCTTGAAGAACGCGTCCGATTCGGGGTCTCCCACCAGCAACAGGTAGGGGGCAGAGTCACGTTCGTCGGCGACGACACGCGCGTGCGCCCAGACGAGCGACGTCACCCGCTTGTGAGGGTTGAATCCGCCGACGTACACGAACCAGCGAGCACCGTCGGGGAGTCCGAGTCCGGTCGCGACATCGTCAATGTCGCGCTCCTCGCTCGGACGATAGATCTTGGCCGGAGCCTCGGCCGCCACGCGAATATCCGAGCGGGGCACGCCGAGAAACTCGTGGATCGCCCGGGCCGAGAAGTCCGAGACCGTCAGAATCAACCTCGCCTGCTGAATCGCCAGACCCACCTTGAGCTTCCAGAACAGCCGCGCCCTCGCCGTAGGCAAGGTCAGATGCGGGTACCGGTCGGCGATGACGTCGTGAATCGCGACGACCGCACGCTGGCCCGGGGGGAGCGGGAAGAAGCTGTAGACCGAGGGAGAGAAGAACACATCCGGCTTCTGCCGTCGCACCGCCCGGGTCAGGCGCAACATGTCGGAGATGCGGCGACTGCGGTTCGCCGAAGCCGCGAGTACCGGCGACTCTTTGAGTTCGACCCGCTCGACCTGGACGTTGTCCGCGTCGAGGTCAAAGCACTCGTGCGCCCGCTCGTCCACGAAGAACAAGAACTCATCGTCCGGAGCGTGATGGACCATCGCACCGAGCAGTTCGCGGGTAAAGCGTCCGTACCCGCGTTCGTTCGCCCAGCAGCAGGCATCCACGCCGATCCTCAAAGCGGCTAGCGCCCGACCGCGACGGCCGGCTCGACGGAGCGCTCCGGCTCGGGCGGCTCCAGATGTTGCTCTTCGTGATACTCGAAATCCGTATTGACCGACCAGATGTCGTGTTTGGCGCCCCGCATGTTCCACACGGTCATCATCGACGTCAGCATGGAGTGATCCTGGTTGTTGTACTTGTGCATGCCGTTTCGACCGACGGGGTGCAGGTTCGCGATCGGGTCGATGAAGTCCCGAATCTCGTCCAGGTGATCGCGGTAGGCCGCGTCGTAGATCGGGTAGGCCTTCGGCATCCGCACCACGGCGCCATCCGAGATGAGAGTCGGGTCGGCGAGGCCGAGTTCCCCGACTTCCTTCTTCGCGAGTTCGATCAGATCCTGGTCGGAGCTACCCCACAGGCCGTCGCCTTCGAAGCAGAAATATTCCATCCCCAGGCAGGACTTTTCTGGATCGCCCAACAGGTGGGGGCTCCAGTTTCCGAAGTTCTGAATTCGGCCCACTTTCACGTCCGCCGAATGGATGTAGATCCAGTTGTCGGGGAACAGGTCTTTCTGGTCGACGATCAGGGCCACGACCAGGAAGTCCCGGTACCTCAGGCCCTCGCCCGCTTCGACGACGGACGCGGGAGGCGTCGGGCGGATGCTCCGCACGAGCCCGCGGACGTCGAGCGAAGAGATGACATGGTCGGCTTCGACTCGCATGTCGCCGTCGGGGCCCGTCACGAGGACCGCCGTTGCCCTGTCGCCTTCGACCTCGACGCCGGTGACCCGGTGCCGCATGAGCACCCGGCCACCACTCTCTTCGATCGCCTTTGTCGTCAACTCCCACATCTGGCCGGGTCCGAGACGCGGGTATCGGAACTCGTTGATCAGGGTCTTGATCTTCGTCGAGCGTTTTTGCAACGGCGCGGCCGAGAGGATGGCGCGGGCCAGCGACAGCCCTTTGATGCGTTGGGCCGCCCACTCCGCTCGAATCTCGGTGCAGGGGATTCCCCAGACCTTTTCCGTGTACGTCTTGAAGAACGTCTCGTAGAGCCTCTTACCGAACCGATTCGTCACCCACTGTTCGAAGTTGTCCTCGACCGGGCTCGGCCGAAGATGCGCCTTCATGTAGCTGAGAAAGATCGCGATCGCCCGGAAGATTCCGAGACCGAACAGCGCGTTCATGGGCTTGAGCGGATAGTCGAAGAACTTCCCGTCGTAGTAGATCCGCGACAGACGCGGAACCGTCAGGAACTGGTCGCCCAGGACCTCGTCCCACATCTCCTGCACAGGACGGATCTTCGTGAAGAAGCGGTGGCCGCCGATGTCGAAGCGAAACCCATCGTACCGTGCCGTTTGCGAGATGCCGCCGACCATGTCCGTCGCCTCGAAGACGGTGACGTCGACCCCTTCGCGCGCCAGTTGATAGGCCGCCGTCAGCCCGGCCGGGCCTCCGCCGAGAACGACGACGTGATCGCCCGGATTCAGCCTCGCGAAAGTTCGCACAGATCGCTGGTCGGTGTCGCTCATCCGCCGTCATCACCACGTTTCGGGGTAATCAAACTCGAACGGCGTCCCTGCCGGGCTTCCCGTCCGACCATGTGTAGCATGCGTACAACAGAACGCCTCACAGCGACCGTATGGCCGATGCTACACGACGTCCGAAAACCCCGGTGTGCTTACAGTTCGGGGGCGTCGCGTGCGTGCTCAGTGCCGGTGGGGTCGCAAAGGCTATGCCCGACCGGCCACCGACCGGGCGGGCGACATCGAGATGAGATCCAGCGGGCTCTTACCGGCGGCCGGGCACCCAGGCTTCGAAACCCCCGGCGGGGCGCACCATCAGGTAGCCGGAGAATCTCCCGACCACCGGCACCGCGACGGACTCGATGTTCCGCCCGCGCCGTGGGGCGTCCGGATTCGGGGCTGACAGCATCGGCTCTCCCGCCTCCAGAACCGTCTCATCGATGGGAGTATCGAGAGACTCGACACTCGCCTGTACCAGGCCGAACCGGCCATTCGGCAGACGAACACGAAGGTCGCGACCCGACGCACCCAGGACTCGCACCACCGTGTGTGCGGCGAGCATCTCGCGGGTTTCACCCCCCGACGCCGTCGCGAGGGCGATTCGTGAGTCCGCGCTGGTGCGCACCCATTCGCCCAACCGCGACGAGTCGGCCCTCAGGCGGCCAGGCTCGGTCAGGGGCGCGTCGAGGAAACGGAAGGGGTCGATGGGCCCCCGCCGTCGCACGTAGAGGCCGAAGTGAAGATGGGGTGGGGTCGTTCGCGCGTTCCCCGTATTGCCCACGAGCCCGAGCGTGTCGCCGGCGCGGACCCGTTGGCCTCGCTCGACCAGCTGTCGATCGAGATGGGCGTAGTATTGCGACGTGCCACGACGTTCGTCCCTGACCCACACGACCCGCCCGCCGAGTCGCTGGTCTCCGACGCGGGACACGACGCCGTCGGAGGCGGCGAGAACCGGGGTTCCGCGGGGGGCGAAGATGTCGACTCCGTGGTGCTGGCGTCGTCCCGCCTCGCGGTCGGCCCCGAAGAGACTCTGGATGTCCCCCGTGTCGCGGCCGAACACGGGGAAGGCGAGAACGGCGGCCTTCACGATGCGAAGTCGCACGCTCACGTCCCGCAGGAGTTCCGGCTGCACACGGATGAGGAACTCCCCTTCGCTGGATGGCTCGAACTCCAGATCGGTGGCGTCTTCGAGCGCATGTGCAACCGGAGTAAGCGCACCGTCAGCCTCGAGTCGATAGACATCCACGAACACGCCGCCGGCCCCGGGAGGATCGGTCACGTACGACACCCTGATCGACTGGCCGCGGTCGATCGAGACCACGTAGGAGGCCGCCGTTGGCTGCTCCGCCGGGTAGAACCCGACCTCCTCGAACGGCGGCTCCAGCCGCACGGGGCTTCGAAGCGCAGCCTCCGCGGCCTCGCGCCATTGCACCGCGAGGGCAGATCCGTCGAGACCGGCCTGACCGAGCGAGACGAGGTACGCCTCGCGCGGCGTCGATGGGCGAGGCCGAACGTCCTCGAGCACCGTCTCGACGCGCTCGCACCCCGCGAACACGGTGCAGGCGAGGGCAAACAGCGAGACGAAACCGCGGCGCTCCAGGTGGTTCCGGATGTTCAGCCCTGTTTGAGGGTGCTTCTCAGGTACCCGGCGATATCGGCGACGAACCGGTGGACCGAAGCCTCCGCGATCCGGTGACCGATCACCGCATCGATCGCACTGCCGATGGGACCGAGGGGGAGCTCGTAGGTGCCGGCGAAGTCGAGTTGCGTCTCCCTGGCCGTAAGCGGGTAGACGGCCAGGACGCCTCGCATCACGGGGAACAGCCGCGCGGTCTTCGCCGCCTCCCACTCCAGGTGCACCTGCATCTTCTCCGTCGTGAGGGCTCCGCCGGCCTGCTCCTCGATGTCGTTCACCGTGATCGCGATTTCGGCTCCGATCTCCACCCCTCCCAGGTTCACGTGTAGCCCCGAGGCTACGTCGTGGGCACGAGATGCGGCGGCGCTGGTGGCCGCTCGAAGAATCTCGTCGGCGCTGTCGGCCAGGAGAGTCCGCACGCGCTCGTACGGCTGATTCACGTAGTCGAACGCTCGAATGTCGTGACCCTTGCTCATCCTGTGGCTCCGTTCGCGCTCTGAACGTGGTCTCTCGTCATGCCGGCGACTCCGCAGGCGTTGGGCTTCACTCGATCCCGAGCTCTGGGTGTTCCGTTGAATCGGGGACGCAGTGAGGGTGTCGGTCGATCATCCGCACGCATGTGTTCCACCGGAGAATTGCGCTCTCGTCCCCGGCCGGTCCTTCGGCAATGGCATCGTCGTAGTGCTCCAGGGCCCGCTGAAACCACTCGTAGGCGGCGACTCCCGAACGCCGTCCGCGCCGCTTCAGCATGGTCAGCGCCTGACGTTCGCAGATAACCCCCGCATAGTACGCTCTCTCATACTGGCCTTCCAACCGAGGCAGGATCTTGCGGGCTCGATCGAGCGCCCGTGCGCCCGCCTGCTCGAACTGGTCCGTGCGAGCCAGAAGCAGCAGGATGAGAGCCCGCTGATTCTCCGGTTCGACCTCCAGGACATCGAGACAGATACTCTCGGCCCCTTCGGGCTCGTTCCGTAATCGATACTGGTCGGCTCTGTCCATCGCCCTCGGCACCGCGGCCGGTGACAGCGTCCGGAGTTGAGCCATCGTTGTCGCCCTCGCTCCTGGGGTCATGTGATGCGATCCGCCGCCACTACTGCGGGACCATCTCGCCGCGCGGATCGAGAGGTTCCGTCAGCGTCGCTCTCGCGTATTCGCGGTTCATCATCCCGATGAACGCGATGCTGATTCCCTTCGGACACACCGCCTCGCATTCGGCGTAGTTTCGGCACGCACCGAAGCCTTCCTCATCCATCTGCTCGACCATGCGGCCGGCGCGCTCGTAGCGCCCGGGCTGTCCCTGTGGGAGCAACGCGAAGTGCGACACCTTGGCGGCCGTGAACAACATGGCAGCGGCATTCGGACAGGCGGCGACGCACGC
>JBGMQU010000026.1:0-31769 GCA_048060725.1 Gemmatimonadota bacterium
CGAAACTCTCCAGCGCCGCCGGCAGGTCACCGTCGCTGTATTGTTCGATGCCCGCATTGAATCGGCGGACCCAGCCGTTCATGCGCATGGTCAGCGAGTACTCGCCGCATTCGGGAGCGAGTTCATCGAATGTGGTGATGAGGCCCAGCGCCTCGTCCAGATTTCCGAGCCCCAGCAGGGCCTGGGTCGCCATCAAATACGCCACCGCGTTCTTCCCGTCGAGTTCCGGCTGAACAGCCTCGAGGGCCTCCTGGTACAACTCCATCTGCTCGGTCTCGGGCATGTCCTCGGTTCTCTCTCTGAACTTCTCGGCCGCAGTGTTTGCGCCGACGCTGCCCTCGAACTCGCAGTCTTCCTGCGATACGAGCGTGGACGGCACCGTGAAAAACACCCCCATCAGAAGGCCTGCGGCAACGCGTCCGAATCGAGTCGATCTCAGCATTTCCATATGTGTCCTGGCTCCCCCGGTTGGGCGTCAAAAAAAGGCGCCACGAATCTAGCCGTCACCGCCTGTCGCCGCACCTGCGAAGTTGGATTCTGGCGTCCTCTTCTCTGCAGCCGATAACCAGACGCAGAACCCGACGACCGGGTCACAGGGAAATACCCGGCGAAAGCCGGGTTTGGTCCCCGTCGTCGGCTGTCGGAGCCTGACCCGTCAGTAGGTGAGCATGTGGGCAGTGTTGAACAGCACGACCGTCTCGCCGTCGCGCAGGTCGCCACGCGCGTACAACTCCCGAGCCGCCGCCAACGTCGCACCGCCTTCGATCGCGGCCCCGATCCCGGCCCGTCCGAGCTCGAGGGCGGCACCTCGCATGGCGTCGTCGTCCACCGCGATTGCGCCGCCACCCGAGTCGCGGAGGGCGTCCAGTATCAGGAAGTCGCCCAGAGCCCCCGGAACGCGCAGCCCCCACGCCTCGGTCGAAGCATCCTCCCACTTCACGGCGTACCGCTCGGCTTCCTCGAACGCCCGGACGATGGGCGCGCAGCCCGTGCCCTGCACCGAATACAGGCGGGTAGAGCCATCGACCATGCCGAGGGCTCCGAGTTCCTCCAGGGTCTTCCAGCTGCCGATCAGTCCTGTCCCGCCGCCGGTCGGATACACGATCGCGTCGGGAGCCCGCCAGCCCAACTCCTCGATGATTTCGATCATCATCGTCTTCTTGCCCTCGATCCGGTACGGTTCCTTGAGCGTCGAGACGTTGAAGGCGCCCGTCGCGGCGCCGTAGTCGGCCGAACGCCGGCCGCACTCGTCGATCAGCCCGTCGACCCGCTCGATGTCGGCACCGTAGTGGACGCAGCGCCGAGCCACACCTTCCGGCGTGTCGTTAGGGATGAACAGCTGTGCGCGCGCGCCGGCGGCGGACGCATACGCCGCGAGCGCCGCCCCGGCGTTCCCCGCGCTGGGAATCACGAATTCGGTCACCCCATCCAGTGCCGCCCGCGTCACCGCCGCCGAAAGCCCACGGTCCTTGAAGCTGCCGGTGGGGTTCTGCCCTTCGTCTTTGACAAAGAGGTTCAGCCCCGCCAGATCCTCGCCGACGGACACGGGCAGTAGCGGGGTCGAGCCTTCTCCGAGCGTGACCGGCTGCTCCCCCTCGTGAAGCGGCATGAGTTCCCGGTATCGCCACATGCCGCCGCGCCGCGTCGACCACGCGGTCTTTAGCGTCTCGCCGTCGAGCGCCGCCAGATCGTACCGTACCAGCAACGGTTTGGCGCAACTCGGACAGACGGTCGCGCCCTCGATGGGAGCGTCTGCTCCGCAGTCGCCGCACTCCAGCCGCCACTCCGTCATGAAGCCTCCGAAATTGGGGGATCGCCCGTCGCGCCGAGAGCACGCTCCAGGCGCGCCCGGGTCCGCCGGACCCCGAGAGCGAACGCGATCTCGGCGACGTCGGGCCCGTGCGTCGAGCCGATCAGCGCGACGCGCGTCGGTTGGAAGAACTCCTTGCCCGGGAGCCCACTCGCCTTCATCCCGTCCCGCATGGCGATCCGAAGCGTCTCGGGCCGCCAATCGATCTCCTCCCACGCGGAGAGGAGCGTTTCGAGCGCGAGTCGCGCCCCACCGGAAGCCAGCGGACCGGCAGCCTCGGTTGACGTCAGATCCGGCTCGGGGAACACCGCGGCCAGTTCGGGCCCCGCGTCCGCGACCAGGCAGGTGCGTTTCGCGAAGACTTCGGCCGACCGGATCAGGTCTTCCTCGGTCAGGTCCAGCGTCGCGACCGCCGGCACCTCCGCCCAGCGCGCGGCCAGGACGTCCACCGGCTCGCCTCTCAAATGCTGGCCCGCGAGCCACCGCATCTTCTCGGGGTCCACCGCGGCGTCGGCCGCCCCGATTCGATCAAGGTCGATCTGCTCGATCAATTGTCGGCGAGTGAGAAACTCTTCGCCCGTGTCCGAAGACCACGCGAGCAGCGACAGGTAGTTGAGCACGGCATCGGCCGGGTACCCGTCGTCTCGATATTTCAGAACGCCCGGCGCGCCCTCGCGCTTCGAGAGCTTTCCGCCACCGGGCGCGAGCACGCTCGGGATGTGGATGAACTCGGGTGGCTCCACGCCGAACGCCCGATAGAGCAGCACCTGCTTCGGCGTATTCGAGAGATGCCCGATTCCGCGAATCACGTGCGAGATTCTCATCTCGAGGTCGTCGACCGCGACGGCGAAGTTGTAGGTCGGCCGGCCGTCCGCGCGGAGCAGGATCATGTCGCCCAGGTCCGCCCCGTCGATCGACAGCTCGCCTTTCAGGCGATCGCGGAAGACGATCGGACCGGGATCCACCCGTAACCGGAGGGCCGGCGCGCTCCCCTCCGGGGCCAGGGTCGCGGCCCTCGCGTCGGCCTCTTCCGCGGTGAGGTCGCGGCAGCGCGTGTCCAACCCCGGCGGTCCGCCGGCCGCGATGGCGCGCTCCCGATCAGACGCGATCTGCTCGGGGGTGCAGAAGCAGCGAAACGCCGCCCCCTCTTCGAAGAGTCGGGCGGCACGGTCGACGTAATGGTCGGTTCGCTCGGACTGGCGATACGGCCCGTAGGCCCCTCCCTCGGCCGGCCCCTCATCGCGATCGAGGCCGAGCCAGTCGAGGGCCTCCACGAGCGCCTCTTCGCCCCCCTCGACGTTACGGGCGGTGTCGGTATCCTCGAGCCGGAGTACGAACGCTCCGCCTTGATTCCGCGCGAACAGCCAGTTCAGGATGGCCGTGCGCGCGTTCCCGAGATGTGGTTCGCCCGTCGGGCTCGGCGCGAACCGTGTGCGTACCGTGTCGCTCATCGTGTGTCCTCGTTCGAATCGAAGGCGTCGGTCAACCCGGGTTCGTGGCCAGGGCAGCGCGAGACCGGAAGCTGAGGGTATCGCGCGAATCGACTGTCGTCACGCGACCGCTCGCAGAGGAGGAAGACAGACCCCTTCTGGCTCTCGATCCGTCTCGCGTGAAGGCATGTCGAACAGAGTCCGATACGCGGAGCGGGGCGGACGTCACTCATCGCGTGCGAGCGCCCGGCGGATCGCGATGGCAGTGGCTTCCCCGATCCCTTTCGTGAGGCAGAGTTCTTCTGTCGAAGCGTCGCGGACGGCCGCCAGACTTCCGAAACGTTTGAGGAGCTCCTGCTCGCGCGAGGGTCCGACCCCCGCGATCTCGCCCAGCCGCGATCGTAGCGTGCGGCGACGGCGCAGCGTGCGGTTGTACTCGAGGGCGAAGCGGTGCGCTTCGTCTCGGGCCCGTTGGAGCCAATGCAGCCCGATGTCGGTTCGCGGCAGGCATATGGGAACGGCGGTGTCCGGTCGGAAGATCTCCTCTTCCCGTTTGGCGAGCGCGACGGTCGGAAGATCGGACACGCCCGCCACGTCCATGGCCTGGCGTGCCGCGGACAACTGACCGCGGCCTCCGTCGACCACGACGAGATCGGGGAGTCCGTGCCCTTCCCGGACTCTCCGGTCGAAATAGCGCGAGACGATCTCTTGCATCATCGCGTAGTCGTCCGGGTGCTCATCGCTCGAATCGCGGATCCTGAAACGCCGATACTCCGTCTTGTCCGGGTGACCGTCGCGGAGCCACACCGCGCTCCCGACAGACTCCTTACCGGCGAGCGTGGACACGTCGAAACATACGATCGTGCGAGGCGGGGAACCCAACTCGAGCGCTTCGGCGAGCCGTTGAGCGGGAGCCGGCGCAGTGCCCTCCAGGGCCTCTCGTCTGGCCTTCTCGGCGGCTCGTTCCACGCGGTCCTGATCGAGGAGATGCGACGCATTGTTGGCGGCGGCCCGTACGAGATCGAGCTTGGTGCCCCGGACGGGTCGATGGATGCGGAAGCCGGCGTCCCGCCGCGTCGCGAGATACTCCTCCACGAGTCCCATGTCGTCGAACGTCTCCGACACGAGCAACTCGGGCGGGACCTCGTCCTGTCGCATATAGAAACCCTTCACGAACGCGCCGATCAGCGCCCCGGGTGCCTCGTCCCCGGCGTTCCCGAGGTAGTGCACGCGGCGGCCCACGAGCCTCCCCTCCCTGACCCGGAGGACCACGCCGCACACCAGCTGATCATCGCGAGCGAACCCTATCGCGTCATGGTCGCCTCCGCGCTGGTCCACCGCCGCCTGGCGGCTGCGGAGCACGGTGAGGCCGCGCAGTACATCCCGAAACTCCGCGGCGCGTTCATATTCGAGGGCATTGGCCGCGGCCTTCATCCTGGCTTCGACCGAGTGTCGGACCTTCGTGGTCCGTCCCCCGAGAATCTCCAGAATCTCGTCGATCATCGCGCGGTAGTCCTCGAGCGATTGCAGGCCGGCGCAAGGCGCTTTGCAGCGCCCGATGTGGTAGTCGAGACAGGGCCGCGGGGGGAGTTCATCAGGCATCTTGTAATGACAGGAACGGACCGTGTACATCTGTTTGATGGTACGCAGGGCCCTGCGCATCGCCCCGACCTCCGTGAAGGGGCCGAGATACCGCGATCCGTCGTCGATGACCCGGCGCGTCACGAAGATTCGCGGGTACGGTTCCGCCACCGTGACCTTGATGTACGGATAGCTCTTGTCGTCGCGGAGCTGAATGTTGAACGGCGGAGAAAACTCCTTGATGAGGTTCCATTCGAGGAGCAACGCCTCCGGCTCGGACTGCGCGGGAAACGACTCGATGTCGTCGATCTCGCGGACGAGCCGCGAGATCTTGATCGACCGCGCCGAGCTGGCGCCGAAATACGAAGCCACGCGCGATCGAAGCGAGTTTGCCTTTCCCACGTACAGCGGATCACCCTCCCGGTTTCGGAAGAGATAGACCCCGGGTGTCCGCGGGAGCGCGCGGACCTGCTCCTTCAGACGCTTCGTCCGGTCTTCACGTGTCTCCGGGTCCCGACCGACGTGCGAACCCACGCTCACGCGGCCCGTCCGCGCCTGAGGGGGCCGAGGCCCGCGACGAGGAGGTACACGGTCCCGCCAGCCGCCAGCACGGCGGCGAGCTGGATGCCCGTGCCGATTACGCCGCCACCCACCGCGCCTCGCAGAAGCGTGCGGATCGGCCACGAGATCGCGCCGGCCGCGAGCGTCGCCAGCGCGAGGCGGCCGATCGGCCGGGCCAATTCGCCCCAGACTCCTGGGAGGCCCCGACCCCTGAGGCCTCGGGAAAGCAGCGTCAGGTTGATCCAGGCCCCGAGGGCTCCCCCGAGCGCCAGCCCGGTCGCGGCGGTCCGCCCGAATCCGGCGTCATCCATCCAGAGCATGAGGGCGGCTCCGACTGCGGTGCCGGTCGCGACAGCGATCGCGGCGAACTTCATCGGTGTCCGTGTGTCCTGAAGCGCGTGATAGGAACTGGCGAACAGCTTCACCAGGCTCGTCGCCGTAAGACCGAGGGCATACGCCGCCAGAAGCCAGCGGACGAGCGTCACGTCGTCCTGGTCGAACGCGCCTCTCCGATAGATCAGCGTCGTCACCAGATCCCCATACAGGAGCAGGACCATCATCGCCGGAAGGATGAAGTACAGGATTCGCCGGGTGCCCGAGGTCAAATGCGGTCGCAAGGCGTCCAGCGCCCCCTCGCGTGACATCTCGGGCAACGCCGCCACGGCGACCGAGACTCCGAACACGGCCATCGGGAGCTGTACGATCCGCTGGGCGAAGTACATGCCGCCCAGCCCTTCCGCCCCGACCACGCCCACCGTGCGCGCGAGCACCACCTGGAGCAGGCTCGAAATCTGGAAGATGCCCTGCCCCGCGGCCACCGGGCCGGCATTTCGCGCGACGGTCCGGACCGAGTCGGACGACCTGTCGAGGCTGACTCGCAGTCCGCCCGTCAGTCGCGCCGTCAGGGGCAGCTGCACGAGCACCTGAAGCACCGCCCCGGCCAGCGTCGACCACGCGAGCACGACGATGAGGGGCTCCCACCCGGCCCGGACGGCTACGAGAAGGCCCACGATCTGCGCGAGATTCCACACGACGGGGGCCGCGAACGGAAGAAAAAAGCGCCGATGGCTGGTCAGAACGCCGAGGCACCAGGCGCCGGCGATCATGAGCCCGGACATGGGGAAGAGGATCCGGATGAGGCGGGCGGTCAGCGCGGTCAGTTCTGCGTCGAACCCCGGGGCGAGGGCTCGGGCAAGCCAGGGAGCCAGCGCGATTCCGATCGCCACCACGAGCCCCGCGACCAGCAGGACCAGGCCGAGCACTCCGGCGGCGGTGCGGTTCGCGTCGTCGTCGTCTCCGCGGCCGAGCGCCGCCGAGTACACCGGCACGAACGACGCCGAAAGCGTGCCCTCGCCGAGCAGATTCCGGAGGATATTGGGAATTCGGAGCGCCGCCGCGTACGCGCCCATCAGTGGGCCGGCTCCGAAGAATGCGGCGATCACGATGTCGCGCAGAAACCCCGTGATCCGGCTGGTGAGAATGCCCGCACCGACGCTCGCGGCCGAGCGTCCGGTAGCCCCTCGCGTCAGATCAGTTCTCCTCTACAGCCTGGTCCGGTGCCGGCAACGCTCGTTTCTCTGCGCGCCCTTCCACGAGCTCGCGTACGAATTCCGATTCTTCACGCAGACTCTCCACCGTCTGCGTGAGGTACTGCATTTCCTTCTCGATGGCATCGAGGCGCGCGCTCGCCGGCCCGGAGTCCTTCGAGGAAATGCGGCGGGCCAGCGCCTCCGACAGGGGCGAATCGATGAGGATCGCCAACACGGGAATCAAGACGATCATGCCGAGGATAATTACGAACGCAGCAATCATGGGGGAAAGCTAGCGGTCGCCGGTCGGCGTCGCCAAGGAACTCGAAACGAACTCGCTCACGCGCTCCCGGGCGGCCTCCACGATCACGTCGCCATACCGGCCGAGGAAGTGGAAGGGACTCAGGACCCGCTCCTGGGGACGGCGGCGCGGCCACAGAACGGCCGCGGCACGCCGGACCCGGGAGAGGCTGGCCTCTTCCGTCTCGCGAACGGCCGCCCCGACCTGGCGGTCGAGCCGCGAAACCGTGTCGTGCAGCGCCTTCTCGGTCTTCCCGACGGCGCCCTTCAACCCGGGGAGCTCGCGGGCGACCGCCACTCCCACCTCGGCCATCTTACTTCCGATGGTGTTCCGGAGTGCCGCGAGTGCGGCGTCCACTTCCTGCGGCCGCGATTCGGCCGTGATGCGCCCGGCCACGGCCTCGCCGCCGTCGGCGAGCGCGTCCGGCTCCAGGCCGAGACGGTCGAGCGTTTTCTCGACTCGTGCTTCCACTGCCAGCATCGACGCCCGGGGTTGGATCGCCGGAAACGGCACGTCGAAGTGTCCGAACACGGGGCCCAGCTGGCTCCAGTACGCGATCTCGCCGGGTCCGAGCACGGTGGCCGCGACCGGCATGAGCCACGACTCCAGGACGGGACGCGACGCGACGTTCGCCGAGAAGCGCTCCGGCTGCCCGTGGAGTCGCCCGAGCCACTCGTCCTTCGTCGCCTCGGGCGCCTCGCGTCCGGCGGCGAAACCACCGCCCGTCGTCATCCGCACCCGCTGTCGCCGATCTCCGTCGTCGTAGAAGAGCGGGAGGCCGTCCTGGACCCTCTGGATTGGCGGATCGAACCCGGCCGCGGTCAGGGGCTCTTCCCCCCGGGCCATGCTGTCCAGAACCGACGCAGGGTCCTCGAACATTCGGGCGAACAGCGGCACCGCGGCGGCTTTGACCGCCGCGTCGGCCGAATCCAGCCACGCGTATTCGCAGCCCTTCAGAACGCCCTCGAGTGTCGCGGCGAATCCTTCCGAAACCGTATGCTTCGCGGAGTATGATGTCTCTAGCAGCGTGATATAAGCATCTCTAAACTCAGACATGGGAATGAGTTGCGATGCCTCAGAAACTGAAGCACCGATGTGTTCGCCCAGAGGCGTAGACCCCGCGGCGCGGCCCTCGGCTCCGGCCGGAGCGTCGAATCGGATCGTGCTCGCCACATCGTCCTTCCCGAGAAAGGTCGCCTGGCCGATCTCCTCCCAGTCGTGATCGTCCGACGCGATCCAGAACACCGGCACGACGGGCACGCCGAGGCGCGTCTCCAACTGGGCGGCGAGTTCAATCGCCGTCAGGGCCTTGTACACGACGTACAACGGGCCGAGGAACAGAACCGGCTGCTGGCCCGTGCTCACGACCAGGCCCTCCCCGTTCAGCACTCGGGCAAGCTTCTCTCGCAGGGCCGGAGACGTCGCCCCGAACGCTTCGGCCTCCAGTCGCCCCGAGCCTCGCGTCGCGCCCGAGACGTCGTGGACAGGAGGAAGTGTGATCGGCCCGCTTCCGGCGATAAGCGCGCCAGCGAGCGATGCGGGCGGAGCCAGAGGTGTGTGGTGAAACGTGGGAGTACTCAAGATGCCCTGCCCCGGAGAATGAACCGTGGTGAGTCGACCGTAAACGGTGAGCCATCGTATCCGCCGAAGCGCTCCTCGGCTTCCAGGCCGTGTTCCGAAAGGATGCGCTCGAGGTCGGGCGGATCGTACAGGCGGACCCGCTCGTGGTAGACCTCGGTCTCGTCTTCCCCGTCCAGTAGCTCGATGCGCTTGAATACCTGACCATCTTCGACCCAACGCACCTGTCGCACTCGGCGTCCGTTGATCTCGGACAGCGTTTCGGGTTCGAGGCGATCGATCACCCAGGAGGCGTTCAGGTAGTCCATGATGAACGGCGCGCCGGGGCGCAGGACCCGCCGGATCTCCGCCACGACCCCGAGATCCTGTTCCGGGGTGAGGAAATAGCCGAACGACGTGAAGAAGTTCACGAGGCCGGAAAACGCCCCATCGGCGAACGGCAGAGCCCGCATGTCGCCCCGGACGAGCGATCCGGACACGCCGGGTCGGCGGGCGCCCTCGGACAGCAGCAGGGCGGACAGGTCCATCCCCGTCGCCTCATACCCGCGTGTGCGCAGCCGCTGGAGGTGTCGGCCGCCCCCGCACGCCAGATCCAGGATGCGGCCGCCCGGCTCCGGCCGGCCGCTTCGTACGAACAGGTCGACGCCGGCCTCGGCTTCGTCCTCGTCGCGGTGTGGGTAGAGCGACACGTATGCGTCGCCGAACCAATCCCTGAACCATTCCGCCGGGGCGCTCATGGGCCCTTGTGGTAGGGTTCGCCGCGCAGGATGGTGCCGACCCGGTACAGCTGCTCGGTCAATACCAGCCGCGCCAACTCGTGAGGCAGCGTCATGTTCGACAGGCTCACGTGAAACCGAGCCTGTTCGAGTACGGCGTCACCGAGTCCGTGGGCTCCCCCTATCGCGAACGACAGGTCGCCGGTTCCATACGTCTGCATGTCCTCGATGTGCTTCGCCATGTTTCGCGTCGTCCACCCTTTGCCGGCCCGCGTCAGGGCCACCAGGAGATCCGTCTCCGGGATCTGTCGAAGGAGTGCCGTCGCCTCGCTCGTCTTCGCATCCTCGGAGCGCTCGTCGGGAAGCTGCGCCGCCGCTACGGAGACGGCCTCGAAGTGAAAGTAGTGCCGAAGCCGATTCTCGTACTCTTCGATCGCGCTGGCCAGCCCGGGAGTGCGGACCTTGCCGACCGCGACGACCCGAACCCTCAGCATACCGGCCGTCCGACACGCTCGGCGATCAGGGCGGCCACAGCGTCGTCGCCGTGTCGCCAGACGAGCCGTTCCGGCACGACCCAGACCGCCACGCCCGCGGGTACCATGTGTTCGAGTCGGACAACGTCCTTCATGGTCATCACGAAACCGCCATCGCGAGCCTCCTCGACAATAGCCGGCCACTCCTTCCCCGGAAGTCCGTGATCCGTCAGGGCGTGCATCCGCCCGACGGCCGGGCATCGATCGCGGACGAAGTCGAAGAAGAGATTGGGCTTCATGATGCCGGTCAAGGCGACGGTCGGCGCCGTTCCGTTCCCGGAGCGGACGAGCCTGGCCTCACCGGACTCGATCACCCCGCTGGCGAGGGGAACGTCGATACGGTGTCTGGCCAGCCAGTCGTCCTCGAACGCCTTCACGTCGGCCGTGTGAGATTCACGGCCGAGGAGGACGATGGCGTCGGCCTGCCGGAGAGCGCGGCGGATCGATTCGCGGAAGGGACCCGCCGGCAGCGGCCCCCCGTTGGTCCGCCGCAGCGCGTCGCGGTCGAGGATGACGAGGTCGACCCGGCGGGCGAGACGGCGATGCTGGAATCCGTCGTCCAGCACGGCGACGGTGGCCCCGGCGGCGGCGGCCCGACACGCGAGGGCGTATCGGTCAGGGTGGCCGAACACCGCCGCATCGGGTTGCAGCATACGGTGAAGGAGAAGCTCGTCGGGATACCCGCGCGTCAGAATCGCCGGCCGGTGGCCGGCTGCGAGAAGCCAGCCGGTGACGACAGAAGCGAGCGGCGTCTTTCCGCTCCCCCCCGCCGTCAGCCCGCCGATCGAGACTACCGGAATCGGGGCCTGGCGGGACTCGAAGACTCCCGTGTCGTACAGCGCGTGTCTGCCGGCCCGTGCGGCGGTGAAGGCGACGGACGCGGCTCGCAGGTCGAGCGGGGGAGAGGTCCGCACCCAGGACCGACGGATCCTCGCCTCGACCCTCGCCTCGACTCGGGTCTGGAGTCGGGGCCGACGGTCGGAGGGACTCATGGCCGAGCCCCTCGCCACGCGGCGCACCCCATACACCTGGCCCCGCGCGGCTTCCGCGACGAGGGTTTCGCACCGCATGACCTGCCGCCGCGTCTCGGCACATATCCGCCGGATGACCGCCTCCCGGTCGACTTCGTCCGAATCGACACGGATGGGCTCCCCGAAACCGACGTAGATCCTGCTTCCGGGAGCGGGAAGGAGAAATCGGTCCCACGACGAGAGCCGGATCCCGGTGGTCGCGGCCATCCCCATGGGAACGATGCAGTGCCCCGTTCGTGCGGCCAGCATCACCACGCCTGGCTGACAGACATGCCGGGGCCCTCGCGGACCGTCGACGGTCAGGTAGATCGACCGCCCCGCGGCCGCGGCCCGCAGGAGTTCCCTGAACCCGCGCGCCCCTCCACGGCTGCTCGAGCCTCGAGCCATCACGAAGCCGAGGCGGGAAACGGTGCGAGAGATGATCTCCCCGTCGGCGTGCCGGCTCGCCAGAGAGGCGAATCCCTTTCCCCGCCCGAGGAGCGCGAAGCAGAGGAGGTATTCGTGCCAGCACGAGTAGATGCATGGTTCGGCTCGGAACCGCGGCGCGGCGTGCGGGTCGTCCGCGTCGCGGAAGCGCCAGGTGTTCCCGAGAGCCACGCCCAGTCGGGCCGCCCGCACTCCCGTCTCAACGGACATCGCGCTCACGAGGCGAGCAGGTCCACGGCGTGGTCTGCCACTCGCGCGGCGCAGCCCGGCTCACCGAGTCGAGAACGCACCCGGGAGAACCCGGCGATCATGCGTTGTCGGCGTTCCCCGGGATCGAGGAGATCGAGCAGCTCGGATGCCAGGGCGTCCGGGGTGGCCGCGTGCTGCACGAACTCGGGAACGACCCGCTCGTTCGCGACGAGATTGACGAGGGAGATCGACGGCACGCGAACGAGGCGCTTCGCAACCGCGTAGGTCAGCCGGCCCGTCCGATAGCCGACGACCATCGGGACGCGAGCCAACGCCAGCTCGAGAGTGATCGTTCCCGACTTCGTGAGCGCGGCCGTGGCGCGGGCCCGCGTGTCATGGGCCGATCCCGTCGGGAGCGGCAGGTCGGAATAGAGGTGGCGATCGACATGCGGGGCCCGCGCGATCTGAAACCGCACGTCCGGCCTCTGTCGGGCAATCCTCTCGGCTGCCTCCGCGAACACCGGGAGGATGCGCTCGACTTCCTGCTCACGAGAGCCCGGAAACAGGCCGACCAGGGGTGGCCCGTCGTCGTGCGCCGTGGCAGGGCCCGCAGCCAGATCGGGTTCGTCGATGAGCGGGTGGCCGACGAACTGGCTGTCCGCCCCGTAGCGCGTCAGGATCGCATCCTCGAACGGGAGTATCGTCAGCACGCGTCGGCAGGTTTTCGCGAGTCGTCCAGCACGCCCCTCCCTCCATGCCCACACCTGCGGAGCGATGAAGTACAGCGCGGGGACGCCGAGCGAGTGCGCGCGGGTCGCCAGCGGGAGATTGAATCCGGGGTAGTCGACCGGGATCACGAGGTCGACGCCCGATTCCTCGAGATCCGCGAAGACTCGCCGGCGTAGATCGCGAAAGAAGGGTATGCGGCGCGCGACCTCGAGGAAGCCCATGACCGCGAGATCCTCGAGACCGGCGAGGAGGGTGACTCCGGCCGCCGCCATTTCCGGACCGCCGAGACCGCGCAGTCGAACGTCGGGGATCCGGGCCCTGATCTCCCGGGCGACGGCGGCTGCGTGGTGGTCGCCACTCACCTCCCCCGCGGAGATAAAGACGACGGGCGACGCGCTCAGAAGCGATCCAGGTATGCGACCAGGGCCAGCACCAGGGCCAGCAGGAAGAGCAGCACGATCGTTCGCGGCCCCCGTTTGGCCGTTCCGCCCAGTTCCTTCCGCTCTTCGCGGATCTTAAGTAGAGACATTCGTCGACTCCTCGATTTCTCGCGTGATTCGGATCGCGACCCCCAGCGCCTCCCGGCCCTTCGCGCCGCTGACGAGCCGGGAGGGCTCTCCCCGGATCGCGCGCGCGAACGCGTCGAGTTCGCGAGCCAGGGGCTCTCCGTCACTCGACTCCAGGGGGATACTTTCCAGCAGATCGTCGATGCCGCCCACCTCTTCCAGAGGCCGGTTCGTTCGGCGGAGGTGGCGTCCCCGTCCGGTCGCCAGGTCCAGGCTGAAATATCCGGTGTCCTGGTACAAGCGGAGCTGTCGCAGCGGCTTCCGGGACACACGGCTGGCCGATATGTCCGCCACGGCTCCTCCGTCGAACACGAGGCGTGCGTTCGCCATGTCGATGGATCCGGTGAGGACCGAGGCGCCTATGGCGTGAACATCCAGGAGCGGGCGGTCCACCAGGCCGAGGACGAGATCGATGTCATGGATCATCAGGTCCAGGATCACCGTCACGTCGGTTCCACGGACCTGGTATGGCGCCAGACGGCGAGACTCGATGAACCTGGGAGAGTCGAGATAGGGTTCGCAGGCCAGCAGTACCCCGTTGAACCGCTCCACGTGTCCGACTCCGAGGACCCGCCCGCGTTGGGCGGCGAGATGTATCAGCCGTGTGGCGTCCTCGATCGTGCGAGTGAGCGGCTTCTCGACGAGGGTGTGGCAGTCGTGCTCCAGAGCGACCGTGGCCACATCTCCGTGCGCCGATGTGGGGACGGCCACGACCACGGCGTCGCACTCTCCCGCCAGCGAGCCGGAGTCGGGAAACGACCGGGCGGAATTGATTCGGGCGATCTCCTCGGCCCGGTCCGTGTCCACGTCGTACACGCCGACCAACGTGAAGTCCGGGCTGTCTCGGAGAAGCCGTGCGTGCTCGGCGCCGAGTTGTCCGACCCCGATGACGCCCGCGGGAATCGGCGTCACGGTCCGTCCGGCGAAACTCCGCTCGCGGGCGAGGCGTCGGACACGCCGCGGGCCCAGGTCGTGATACCGCGCTCGCTCGCCGCCACGAAGTCGGCGATGGCCCGGACCTCGTCGGCCGCGTCGGCCGGAACGGCCGCGACCGCTTCGAGAAGCGGTGTCTTCGACCGAAAAATGTCGCGGAAGCCGCGGCTCAACGTGTCGATCGTCCCGGCCTCGAAACCGCGCCGCTCGAGCCCGATTCGATTGATTCCGTACAGGGCGGCGGGATTTCCGGCGACCAGCGTATACGGCGCCACGTCCCGCGAAATCCGCGAGGCTCCACCGACCATCGCGTGTGGCCCGATGCGCACGAACTGGTGAATCGCGGTCACACCGCCGACGACCGCCCATTCACCGATCTCGACGTGACCGCCCATGTTCGTCGCGTTCGACAGAACCACGTGGTCGCCAATGCGGCAGTCGTGCGCCACGTGAGCATACGCCATGATCAAGCAATCGGTTCCGACCACCGTCAACCCTGCAGCCGCGGTACCACGATTGAGCGTGGCGAACTCGCGGATGACCGTCCGCGGACCCACCTCGAGCCACGTACGCTCGCCGACATACTTGAGATCCTGCGGGTCGGTCCCCAGCACCGCGCCGGCCGAAATCCGGCACTCGGCTCCGACTCGAGTGTCGCGCTCGACGACGACGTGTGGGCCGATCTGCGTGCGGTCCCCGATCTCGACGCCGGGGCCGATGACCGCATACGGTCCGACGGATACGCCCGCGCCCACCGAGGCGCGATCGTCGATGACGGCCGTCGGGTGTATGGACGTGAGCGTCGTGCCATGCTTCATCTGTCGACCACCGACGCCATCATCTTGGCTTCCGTGACCACTCGTCCGTCGACGCGGGCCACACCCTGCATGCGGCAGGTCTTCTTCTTGAGCTGGAGCAGCTCGACCTCGAAGATGAGCTGATCTCCAGGCGTAACCGGGCGCCGGAACTTCACCTCATCGAGGGACATGAAGTACACGACCTTGTCACGAGGGTTTTCGTATTCGTTCATGAGAAGGAGTCCCCCGCACTGGGCCAGGGCCTCGACGATCAACACGCCCGGCATGATGGGGTGCCCCGGAAAATGGCCGGCGAAGAACGGCTCGTTGATCGTGACGTTCTTCAACCCGACGATTCGATGCCGATCCTCGAACTCTAGAATTCGATCGACCAGCAACATCGGGAACCGATGGGGCATGCAGTCCAGTATGCCCTGGATGTCGAGCACCGGTCCGTCACCGGTGAGTTCCTCTCGGAGCTTCCTCGCCACTGAGATATTCCCCCTGTGTCCGGGCCGTTCGGCGACGACGTGGCATTCGAGACGTGCCCCGACGAGCGCGAGATCCCCGACGATATCGAGCGCCTTGTGACGAACGAACTCGTCAGGGTAGCGCAGGCCACACCCTTCCTCCAGACCCTCGTCCCCTACGACGATCGTGTTTTCCGGCGTCGCACCCAGAGCGAGCCCGCGTTCCCTGAGCGACTCTTCCCATGCCGCGAGCCCGAATGTGCGCGCCCCCGCGAGCTCGGTCGCGAATGAAACGGGATCGATCTCCGCGCTGGTGAACTGTCGTCCGATCGCCGGGTGATCGAAGTCGATCGTGGCCGATACCCGAAACCCGTCGTACGGCAGAAGCGCATACGTGGAGTCTCCGGATCGTACGTTGAGCGGTCGATCGAGTCGAAGAACCGCGGCCCGCGCCTCCTGGTCCACGACGCCTGCTCGGGTCAGGCGTTCGCACCATCCAGAGGCGCTGCCGTCCAGCGCCGGCGGTTCCGGCCCATCCAGATCGAGTCGGATGTTGTCGATCCCCAGCCCGTATACCGCCGCGAGGAGATGCTCGATCGCACGGACCCGTGCGTCGTTCGCCCGTAGAGATGTCTCCCACTCCACGCCGTCGACCGCGTCCGTCGTGGCCGTGATCTCCGGCTTTCCGGGCAGATCGATGCGGCGGAACCTGACCCCGGAGCCGACGGGGGCGGGGTGAAGCGAAACGGTGGTCGCCTCACCGGTGTGGAGGCCGTGGCCGTCGGCGGTGCACTGCCCGGCGATGGTCCGCTGGAGCCGGCTCATTCGTCGTCGCCGCCGTCGTCCAACCTGCGCTCGATCGCGGCGAGACGAGCGAGCGCGTCGGGAAGTCTCATGACGGCGGCTCGAGCCCGGAGCGCGGCGCGGTGCGGACGGGCTGGCGTTCCGCTGTACGTGGCGCCTTCCGGTACGCTCTTGAACACGGCGGCCCGCGCGGCGATACGCGCCCCGTCGCCGATGGTGAGGTGTCCGGCCAGGCCGACCTGGCCCGCCAGGGAGACACCGTCTCCGACCCGCGTGCTGCCGGCGATCCCGACCTGGGCGACGATCATGCAGTCTTCGCCGATCTCCACGTTGTGCCCGACATGGACCAGGTTGTCGAGCTTCGTCCGCGCCCCGATGGAGGTGTCGCCGAGCGCCCCGCGGTCGATCGTGGAGTTCGCGCCGATCTCCACATCGTCGCCGATAAGGCATCCACCCACCTGCGGGATCCGCACGGCTCGATCCTCGGTCGCGGCGAACCCGAACCCTTCGGCTCCGATCCTCGCCCCCTCGTGTACCACCACCCGATCCCCGAGCACCGATCCGGCCAGGATCGAAACGCCGTGTCGGATTCGGCAATCCATCCCGATCCGGACGCCGGGTCCGAGGAGAACGGAGGGGCCGATGGCTGATCGGTCGCCCAGCACGACGCCGTCTTCGAGGACGACGTGCGGGCCGACTGAGACGTCATTCCCGAACTCGACGCCGGGTCCGACGACCGCCGTCGGATGCACGCCGGGCGTGGCCGGCGGGTCAGGGTGAAACAGGGTCACGGACCTCGCGAAGGCCGCTCCCGGATGATCGACGCGGAGAATCGCGGGAATGGCATCGGGAATGTCGACCCCCTCGCGGACGAGCACCGCTCCCGGGGCGGAATCTTCCAGCTGTCGGAGAATCGACCTGCGCTCGACGAACGTCAGGTGGTCGGGGCCGGCCGCGCCCGCGGGGGCTACTCCGCGAATGATCGTGCCCCCGTCTCCTTCGAGACGGGCGTTCACGAGTTCGGCGATGTGGGCGGCCGTATACTCAGGCATGGCAGAAGATGGGGGCGTCGGGCTACCGGCTCCAGGCGGGCCGTCTAACGCGGGCCGTCCGTGTCCGGTTCCGGCGAGATTCCCATCCGGGCCAGCACCGCATTCGTGATATCGAGCGCCGGATCGGCCGCGATGACGCCCGACTCCGCGATGTCGAACACGATCGAGTATTGCTTCTCCGCGCGCATTTCCTCGATCACGGCGCGCACGTTGGTCAGGATGGGCTCGAGGAGAGCGATCCGACGTTCCTCTGATTGAGTTTCCAGCTGCCCCTGCCGGGTCTGGGCCGACTGCTGCAGATCGAGGATCTCCTTCTGTCTCGCATCCTTCGCGCCCGGATCCATGAGGGCTTCCTGTCTCCGATATTCGACCAGCATGCTGTCGATCTCGCCCGACAGAACCTCCAGTTCTTCACGGAAGCCCTGTAGTTCCACTTCAAACGCCGCCTGCGCCGCTTCGGCGCCGGGAGCGATGGGCAGGATGGCCCCGGTGTTCACGAACACCATGGCCGTCCCTTCAGGGGGCAGCGCTGTCGTCGCAGCGGCCGTCTCGTCCTGTCCGGCGACGGGCCCGGATATCCAGAGCCCCATCACGAGCAGGGCCAAGCTCTTCGTATATCGCATGACGAGCATACTCCTTCCAGAAATTCTAAAAAATCTGTCCAAACTTGAAGTGGAGCTTCCAACCCGGATCCGGCCGACCGATCACGTCGCGACGGTCGAAGCCGTATGCGTAGTCCAGACCCAGGGGTCCAAACGGCGTAACGAGACTGACGCCGAAACCGGCGCCCAACAAGAGGTCCGTCGGGTTTATCTGGTCCGCCGTGAGCCAGACATTTCCCGCGTCGACAAAGGCACTGGCGAAGATCTGCTGCGTCAGCTTTACGCCGAACACCGCCCCCGTCTTGAAGAACGACTCGCCCACGCGATCGAGATCGCTGAGCGGCGCCTGCTTCGGAATGTGCCCCAGCGGGGTCACCGTCGCTTCCCCGTACCCTCGTACCTGGATCCCGGCTTGCGTTCCGCCGGCGTAGTACCGCTCGGTAAAGAACGGATTTTGCCCGAGAATCACACCCGCCCTGAAGTTGAGGGCGAACGTGAATTCGATCGGATTCGCGTTCGTCGGACCCGCTCCCAACGCCCCGACCGGGACATACCATTCGCTGGTGAGGTCGATCTTTTCGTAGTCGCCGTCACCGCCAAGAAACCCTCCGGTGTGCCTGACCGACAGCGAGTTTCGGGATCCGCCCGTCGGGAACAACGGGTTGTTCCGCGAATCCTGAACGATCCGCACGCTGACGGAGGAGCGCGTGCCAGCGAACAGGTTGAAGCGGTTCCCGATCACGCCGGTCGTGTCCAGCCCGCGAACGCGGTCGTTGAAGAGCGAATACCCGGCGAACAGGCGGGTCGAGCGGAGGTTGATGAGCGGAATTCCGAACTCGACGGACCCACCGGTCTGACGCCGGTCGCCAAGGCTGAATCCGGTGAACTGATCGCGTGAGTTACGCAGCGTAATCGTGCCGGAGTAGCGGCTGCCGAAGATCTCCGGATCGGAATAGCTCAGATCGAGATTTTGCTGGCGGCGTCCGAAGATCCACCGGAAGCTCCCTGTCTTGGCCAGCCCGAACAGGTTCGGCTGCGTGTAACCGATAAAGCCGGCCAGGCCGCTGAAACCCGACATGGTGACGCCGAAGTTGAGGGTCCCCGTCTGCTTCTCGAGGACCTTCAGCGTGACGTCGATGTCTCCGTCCGGGCGCTCGCGGATGTTCACCGCCTCTTCGGGCGGAAGCGGATCGAAGAAGCCGAGCCCCTGAATCGCCTGGAATGAGCGAATGAGCCGATCCTGCGAATATACGTCGCCGGGGTAGATGAATAGCCGGTTCCGCACGATTCGGTCGTGCGTGTAGGTGTTCCCCTCGATCGCGATTTCACGGATGTAACTCGGTTCGCCCTCGATGATCGGGAGGATGGCACGAACGCGGGGCGATCCGCCTTCCTCCGCCGGGGAGAGTCGTTCGATCTCGGGCCGGAAGTTGACGCGCAGGTACCCGCTGTTTCGGTACATGTCGGCAATGGCGCCCTGCTGCTCGACGAACGCCGTCTGGTTGAACGGCGGCAGGCTTCCGTCCTCCCCGACCCTGCCCTGCCCTATTCTCACGATGGGCTCGATCGCCGCCGACGGGAAGGCCGTGTTGCCGCTGATCCGCAATTCCTCGAGGAGGTACTGGGGCCCCTCCTCCACATGAATCTCGATCCGACCCTTCCCGGTGGTCTGGTCGGAGATCACCGTGTCCCGAAGGACCGCAAAATCCAGGTACCCGTGTGACTGATAGAACGCCGGCAGCCGCTGGGTGACGTCCCGGTTGTACTCGTCGCGCTTCAACTCACCCGCGTTGAACCACCAGAACCCCTCCTGGTCCGTCACCATCGCGTTCCGGATCTCGGTATCCGTGAAGGCCTCGTTGCCGACGAAGCGGATCTCGGTGATCCCCAGGCGAGGCCCCTCGTGAACGTCGAAGGTCACGAGGAAGTCGTTCACCACGACGGGGTCGGGCCGGATCAGCGTGTCGATGGTGGCGGTCGGGAAGCCCTCGTTGGCCAGAAGTTCGCGCATCATCGTCTGAGCGCGGGCGATTCGGTCCGGGTCGAGCGGCGCGTTCCGCGCGAGTCCGATGGTGTCTCGCACCATACTCTCGCTGACACGTTCCAGCCCCTTGAACACGTATCCCGTGATGTACGGCCGCTCCTCGACGCGGATGTACACGACGCCGATCTGCTGATCGGTACCGCCCACGGCAATTCCGACATCGGAAAAGTCGCCTGAGCTGAACAGGCGCCGAATGGCGTCCCCCACCTGGGGCCCACGGATGATGTTCCCCACCCGCAGGCCGCTGCGGCTGATGATGTCGGTCGTGGAATGTCGAGCGTTCCCGATCACGACGAGGCTGTCTACCCGGACGCTGTTCTCGCCGAGTTGCTGCCCAAACGCCGGCGCGACCCCCGCGACGGCGAGGATCGCGCCCATGATAAGCGTTGCGCCCGTTCGTGGCGCTCGCGGACAGCCCCGGGTCATGTAGCGGAGGATGGGGTCGGTGCCCCGAACACGAGCGACTCCTCGTCTTCCGCCACATCCACCGCAATCTCGTCACCCGCCGTAAAGTCGGCCATCAGAATCCGCTCGGAGAGCGGGTCTTCCACGTGCCTCTGGATCACCCGCTTGAGCGGTCGCGCACCGAACTTCTCATCATACCCGCGCTCCACGAGGAACTTGATGGCCTCGTCGCTCAACTTGAGCGACAGCCCTTCCTCCGCCAGGCGCCCCTGCACGTCACCCAGCTGGATGTGGACGATCTCCCCGATTTGTTCCTTCGAAAGCGGATGGAAGACGATCGTCTCATCTACCCGGTTGAGGAACTCGGGGCTAAACACCCTCTCGACTTCTTCGGTCACTTTTTCCTTGATGCGACCGTAGTCGAATCCGGACCCTTCGTCGACGAACCCGACTTTCGCCGTGTTGCCCAGGTCTCGCGTCCCCACGTTGGACGTCATGATCACGACCGTGTTCTTGAAGTCGATTACTCGCCCGTAGTTGTCGGTCAGGCGCCCTTCGTCGAGCACCTGGAGCAGGATGTTGAACACATCCGGGTGCGCCTTCTCGATCTCGTCGAGCAGAACGACACTGTAGGGCCGCCGCCGAACGGCCTTCGTCAGCGCGCCGGACTCCTCGTATCCGACGTACCCCGGAGGCGCGCCGATCAGACGGCTGATCGAGAACTTCTCCATGTACTCCGACATGTCGACGCGTATTAGCGCGCCGTCGTCCGCGAAGAGGAACCGGGCCAGCGACCGTGCCAGCTCGGTCTTTCCGACCCCGGTCGGACCGCAGAAGATGAAGCTGCCGATCGGCCGGTCGGGGTCTTTCAGGCCTGCCCGGCTCCGTCGGATCGCCCGACTGATCGCCTCGATTGCCTCGTCCTGGCCGATCACGCTCTCGTGGAGCGAATCCTCCATCTGGAGGAGCCGCTCGGTCTCGGCTTCCTTGAGGCGCGTGACCGGAATCCCCGTCCACCGGCCGACGATGAATGCAATATGGTCTTCCTCGATGACGGGGCGGAATTTTTCCTGCTCTCGCTCCCACTCGTCGCGTCTCCGCTTGATCTCTTCCTGGACTTCCTTCTCCCGATCGCGGAGATAGGCGGCGCGCTCGAAGTCCTGGTCGCGGATCGCTTCGTCCTTCCACTCGGCCAGTTCCTCGAGTTGCTCCTGGAGTTCCTGAACCTCTGCGGGCGGAACCTGCGCCCCGAGGCGCGCCCGGGCCCCCGCCTCGTCGATCACGTCGATCGCCTTGTCGGGAAGGAACCGATCGGTGATGTACCGTTCGGCCAGCTTCGCCGCCGCCTCGAGCGACGCGTCCGGGATCTCCACGTTGTGGTGGTCCTCGTAGTACTTCTTGAGCCCCTTGAGAATTTCGACGGTCTCCTCGATGCTCGGCGCTTCCACGATCACCGTCTGGAATCGCCGTTCGAGCGCCCCGTCCTTCTCGATGTACTTCCGGTATTCGTTCAGTGTGGACGCCCCGACGCACTGGAGCTCTCCGCGCGCCAGCGCCGGTTTCAGCATGTTCGAGGCGTCGATCGCGCCCTCGGCCGCTCCCGCTCCCACGAGCGTGTGCAGTTCGTCGATGAAGAGAATGACGCCGTCGTTCTGGGAGATCTCGTTGACGATCGCCTTGAGTCGCTCCTCGAATTGTCCACGATACTTCGTGCCGGCGATGACCGCGGCCATGTCGAGCGCGAGGACGCGGTGGTCCTTGAGGCTGTCCGGTACGTCGCCCCGGACGATCGCCTGCGCGAGGCCCTCGACGATCGCCGTTTTTCCGACGCCCGGCTCGCCGATGAGAACCGGATTGTTCTTTTTCCGGCGCGACAGGACTTCCATGACGCGCTCGATCTCCTCGTGGCGCCCGATCGTCGGATCGAGCTTATCCTGCTCGGCCAGTTCGGTGAGGTCGCGGCAGAAGTGGTCGAGCGCCGGCGTCTTGGATTTCTTGTCGCCTTCCTTGCCGGGTACGCCCGTCTCCGGATCGGCCTCGCCGGTCGGCGGACCCGTGCTGGGCATGTCGGTGCCGAGCAGCTTGAGCGTCTCGGATCGCGCTTCGTCGAGACCGATTCCGAGCTCGCCGAGGACCTTGGACGCGAGGCCCTTCTCTTCCCGCAGCAGGCCGAGGAGCAGGTGCTCCGTGCCGACATAGCTGTGGTTGAGCTCGCGCGCCTCCGCCATGGCGTACTCGAGCACCTTCTTGGCACGCGACGTATACGGGAGTTCGCCGATGGCGGACGTGCTCTTCCCGCGACGCACGTTCTCTTCGATGAGCCGCCCCAGCTGGTCGAGGTCGGCCGAGAGTCGTTCCAGGACGGCGGTCGCCACGCCCTTTCCCTCTCCTTCTCCCTCCCGGATGAGGCCGAGCAGAATGTGCTCCGTGCCCACGTAGTCATGCTGGAGGCGGATGGCCTCCTCGCGTGCCATCGCGAGCACCTTACGTACACGGTCCGTGAAGTTGTAGTTCATGCGAGCCTCAAGTCGCGCCCTTCGGCGTTCCCGTCGTCGTCTCCCGTCCCTCTCCCGAAGACGGGTCGTCTCCGGTGAGGGCCTCCCGAACGTACGTAGCGCGAAACACGTCCGCATCCGTCTCGTCCAGCCTTCGGCGGGCGGCGCGCTCGAGGTGCGCCGTCTGCGCGTAGATCATAACGCGGCTGATCGACTCTACCCTGGGGGTGTTTAGAAGTTTCAGAGAAACCCCCAGCCGGATGCCCGATAACAGGTTCATCATCTCCTCGAAGGAAAGGCTTCGCGCGTGCGAAAGGATCCCGTATGCGCGCCACACTTTGTCTTCGAGAACGTTCGGCGCCTCGCGCAGAAGCACCGCCCGCGCCTGCTTCTCATATCCGATCACTCTAGCGACGAGGCTGTCGAGCTGCTCGATCAGATCGTCTTCCGTCTTCCCGAGCGTCGTTTGATTCGACACCTGGAAGAAATTGCCGACGATCCTCGAGCCCTCTCCGTACAGACCGCGGTAGGTCAGCCCGAGTTGCCCCATTCCTTCTAACACCTTCTGAATCTGTTTCGTGAGAACCAGCCCCGGAAGATGAATGAGTACCGACGCACGGAGGCCCGTGCCCACGTTTGTGGGGCACGAGGTCAGAAATCCGAATTCGTGGTGGAATGCGTAGGGCAGCCGGAGGCCGAGCTCTTCATCGAGCTGATCCACGGCGTGCCACGCACGTGTGAGCTGGAAGCCGCCCTGGAGCGCCTGGAGCCGCAGGTGGTCCTCTTCGTTGATCATGAGACCGAGCGCCCGGTCACGGCTGAGCGCCAGAGCCGCCGCGCGAGGCGCGTTGCCCTCTGGCCCGAGAATCAGTTCACGCGACACCAGGTGCCGCTCGAGTAGCAGCGTCCGGTCGGAGGCGTCGAGGCCGGGCATCTCCCACAGGTCGACGTCGCCGAGGACGTCCGCCCCGGAGATCGCTTCGCGGGAGTATTCGAGCAGGCGGTCTCGCTCTTCTCCGGACGCCTTCGCGGCGAACGGAAACCCCTGGATGTTTCGGGCGAGACGGACCCGCGTCGAGAGCACGATCTCGTGATCCGGTCCCCGGTCGTCGAGCCAGCCGAGCCCCTGATTCCCGATCTCCGGCCCGTCGAACACGGTCGCGCCGCTCATGCGGACCCCGTCAGGCTATGGATCTGGTCGCGAATCGTCGCAGCGGACTCGAAATCTTCGACCTCCACGGCCCGATCGAGGCGACGCTTCAGCGTCGTGAGCCGGGCTTCGGTGTCATCGATGTCTACTGCGGAACTCACGTAGACCTTGCCCATGTGTTGCGAGGAGCCGTGCACCCGGCGCAGCAACTCGCGGAGCTGGGCGCCGAAATGGGCGTAACACTGCGGGCACCCCAGGCGTCCGGTCTTCCGGAAACTGCGGGCCTGGGTCCCACAGTATTCGCACGCCTCGGCGTCGGACTCGAAGTCCTTCTCCGAGGGCCCGCCAAGGTGCGCGAGGAGGTCTGCGATCGGCGGGGCGCCGGGGCCCGTGCCCAGACCCTTGAGCGCGGCGCACGCGGCGCAGAGATGAAACGTCTTCATCTCGTCGTCGACGCCCGCCATGTCCGTGTGCGTGATCTCCGCGGGCCGTTCCCCGCAGTGTTCGCAGTTCATCGGATCGCTTCCCGTCCGTCGAGGCCTTCGAGGGCCGTCTCGTCAGCGAACGTAAGGATCGCATGCCCCGTTCCGGCCCGGGCAGGCCACCCCGTATGCTCGCCCTTCGCGGGTCGCCAGACCGAATCCCCGCGCCCTCTCTGACGAAGCGGAGACGTCGAAGAACGACGGGCGAGGCCATCCCGAGTACGCTCGGTTCGTCTCTCGAAGGACGCCGTCGCAGACAGCCCCGAACGTCGCAAATTACGCGAAGAGTTCATGTTACGAGAAGTCTCCCCGCTTCGAGTCGGGCCGTTCGATCTGCCCGAGCCGCGAGTTCGGTGTTGTGCGTGACCACGATCAGCGCGCTTCGATGGCGGTCGAGCAACTCGAACAGGAGGTCATGCAGCCGCTGGCTCGCGTCCACATCGAGGTTGCCCGAGGGCTCATCCGCGAGAAGTAGAGGGGGCTCGTTCGCGAGGGCCCGGGCCACCGCGACGCGTTGCTGCTCTCCCCCCGAGAGCTTGTTCGGGCGATGGCTGACGCGGGGCAGCAGCCCGACCTGGTCGAGCAACTCGCGCGCGCGGGCATCCGCGTCCTTTCTCGAGGTTCCGGCCACCAGTTGTGGGATCATCACGTTTTCGAGCGCCGTGAAGTCGCGCAGGAGATGGTGGAACTGGAAGACGAAGCCCACGTACTGGTTGCGGAGCGCGGCGAGCGAACGGTCATCGAGGTCCGAAACCCGCCGTCCGCCGAGGAGCACGTCGCCCGAGGTGGGCCGGTCGAGGGCGCCCATCAGGTGCAGCAGGGTCGACTTTCCCGAGCCGCTCGGTCCGACGATCGCGATCGATTCGCCTCTGGCGATCGTCAGGTCGATGCCGCAGAGGACGTCGATCTGTCCCCCGTCCGGGCTGGCGAACGAACGGGTCAGGTCGCGCGTCTCCGCCACGACCTCGCCCGGGGTCGGCCCCACGGCGGACTCGTCGATTCCTGCCGGATCGTCCGTCCGCACCGGATCGCTCACTCGCACCGGATCGTTCATTCGTGCCGGATCGCTTCCACCGGTGTGAGCTCCGCCGCCTTGCGAGCGGGGTAGATCGTGGAGATGAAGGAGATGAGGATCGACCCGCCGAGGATCAGCGACACGTCGAGAGGATCGAGCGAAATCGGCAGCTTGTCGAGGAAGTAGATGTCGTGTGGGAGATCGACGAACTCGAAGCGCTGGAGCGTCCAGGCGAGCGCGGCCCCGAGTATGCCGCCGATCGCCGTCCCGACGATCCCGATAAACAGACCCATGCTGCGGAAGACGCGGGCGATCCCGCTCGACGTGACCCCCATTCCCCTCAGGATCCCGATCTCGCGCGTCTTGTCGCCGACGATCATCACCAGCGTCGACACGATGTTGAACGAGGCCACGAGCACGATGAGCGTGAGGATGATCGCCATCGCCAGCTTCTCCAGACGCAGCGCCGAAAAGAGGCTCGCATTGAGGCGTTGCCAATCGTCGATCTTGTACGGGTACCCGAGGCTTTCTTCGATCCGGGCCGACACGTCCGCCGACTCCCACGGGTCGCTCACGTCGAACTCGATGCCGGTCACGGCATCTCCGAGCCCGAGCAGCGACTGAGCCTCGGGAAGCGCGACCATCACGAGTTCGTCGTCGAACTGGTAGAGCCCCGTCTGGAAGATCCCCACCACCTCGAACCGCCTGAGCGACGCCGAAAACCCCAGGGACGTGAGCGGCGTGTTCGTGAGCGAGGCGACCGTCACCTCTTTGGAGATGTAGAGGCCCAGCTGTTCCGCGAGCCCGCGACCGACGACGATGCCCGGGTTGCCCGATTCGGTCTGGACGAACGGTGGGTCGCCGATGACGAGGTGGTCGATGAGGCCGGTGACCTGTCTCGCCTGCTCGTCGTCGCCGATGCCACGCAGCACGGCTTCCTGGTTGTAGTTGTCGCCCGCGTTGATCAGCACGTGGGTGTAGGCGAAGGGAGAGGCCGCCACCACGTCCTCATCGGCCCGGATCTCATCGAGGACGCGGCGCCAGTCGTCGAGACGGAACTCGTTGTTGAGCTGGAGCGCGATGGCGTGCGGCCCGCCGCTCAGGATCCTGTCGCGCAGGTTGTTCTGGAGACCGTCGAGGACACCGATCACCACGATGAGGGCCATCACGCCGACGGCGACGCCCCCGACGGCGATCATCGTGACGAAGGAGACCAGCCCGCGTCCGCGCGCGCCGCGCAGATAGCGGCGAGCGATGTACCGCTCGAACCCGGCGCCGTTGGGGAGTCTGCTCACCCTACGCTCCCTCCTCTGACCGTAGCATCGGATACAGCACGACATCGCGGATCGACGTCTGCCCGGTCACGAGCATGACGAGCCGGTCCACGCCCATCCCGAATCCACCGGTAGGGGGCATCCCGTATTCGAGCGCGCGCACGTAGTCCTCGTCGATCGGCATCGTCTCTTCGTCACCGGCCTCCTTCAGCCGGGCCTGGTCGGCGAATCGCCGCCACTGGTCCATCGGGTCGTTGAGCTCGCTGAACGCGTTCACCAGCTCGAACCCGCACACGATGGCCTCGAATCGCTCCGCATAGCGCGGATCACCCCGTTTCGGCTTCGCGAGCGGGCTCATCTCGATCGGGTGGTCGTAAACGAACGTCGGGTCGATGATCCCGTCTTCCACCTCCGAAGAGAATAACGAGTCGAGCGCCTGTACCCGTGACAACTCGTCCGCGTCGTCCCTGCCGGCCTTCTTCGCGGCCGCGATCAGTTCGGCGTCGCTCGCTTCCGCCGGGTCCAGCCCGGTGGCGTCGCGGAACGCCTCCGCCCAGGAGAGCCGGGCCCAGGGGGCCGCGACATCGACCGTGTGCCCATCCCACTCGATTTTCGTCGTGCCGGCGACCGCGGTGACGACGTCGCTCACCATGGTCTCGGTGAGCTCCATGACGCTCTCGTAGTCGGCGAACGCGTAGTACAGCTCGAGCATCGTGAACTCGGGGTTGTGCGTCCGGTCGATGCCCTCGTTGCGGAAATCGTGACCGATCTCGTAGACGCGGTCGAGGTTCCCCACGATCAGCCGCTTCAGATACAGCTCGTCGGCGATCCGCAGGTACACGTCCTGGTCGAGCGCGTGATGGTGCGTCGTGAACGGCCGGGCCATCGCGCCACCGTAAAGGGGCTGGAGCACCGGTGTTTCGACCTCGATGAAGTCGCGGTCGTCGAGCCAGCGTCGAAGTTCGGTCGTGATGCGCGTTCGAAGCCGAAAGATCTCTCGCACCTCCGGGTTCACCGCGAGATCGGCATACCGCTGGCGGTACCGCTGTGCCTGGTCGGAGAACCCGCTGTGGACGATCCGCTCGCCGGATTCCGTCACCTCTTCCTTCCCGAACGGGAGCGGGCGGAGCGTCTTCGACAGCAGCGTCAGCGCGGTCACGCGCACGGTCACCTCGCCACGCCGGGTGCGGAAGATGTCTCCCTCCACTCCGATCCAGTCGCCGAGGTCGAGGAGTTCCATCAGCGCGGCCCCGTCGTCGCCGAGCAGGTTCTTCTTTAGATGGATCTGGAGTCGTCCATCCCGATCGCCGAGGTGCGCGAAGGAACTGCCGCCGAGGTCTCGATAGGAGAGGATGCGGCCCGCGACGCGAACCCCTTCGACCTCTACCGACGCCGGCTCTGCGTCCGATGCCGTTTCGGCGGCGGCGGCCGCCGCTTCTTCCTCCGCGACCTCGAATGTCGACTTCGCCTCGAGGAGACCGTGCGTGGGGTCGAACGAATAGGCGTACGGTTCGACGCCGAGCTCGCGCAGCCTTTCGAGCTTTGCGTGCCGGTCGCGCACCGGCTTCGGGCGATCCTCCGACCGGTACCAGCAGTCGATACAGACCCCGTCTCGAAGCGCCGCGGCCTCGTTACCGCAGGACGGACAGGTCATTACTCGCCCTGCCCCGCCTGCTGGAGGAAGGCCTCGATGAACTCGTCGATGCGGCCGTCGAGCACGGCGTCGACGTTGCCGATCTCCGTGTTCGTCCGGTGGTCCTTCACCATCGTGTACGGCTGCATCACGTAGGAACGGATCTGGTTGCCCCACGAGATGTCGGTCTTGGTCCCCTCCAGCTTGGCTCGCTCGGCCTCGCGTGCTTCCACGGCGAGTTGATACAGGGCGGCCTGCAGCATCTTCATCGCCTGCGCCTTGTTCTTGTGCTGGCTCCGCTCCTGTTGGCACGACACGACCGTCTTCGTCGGCTCGTGTGTGATCCGCACGGCGGAGTCGGTCTTGTTCACGTGCTGTCCTCCGGCGCCCGACGCCCGGTACGTGTCGATTCGCAGGTCATCGTCGTTGATCTCGATCTCGATGTCGTCATCGACCACCGGGTGCACGAACACCGACGCGAACGAGGTATGGCGACGCCCCTGCGAGTCGAACGGTGAGATTCGCACGAGCCGATGTACCCCGCGCTCGGCCGACAGATAGCCGTACGCGAACTGTCCGTCGAACTCGAGGGTGACAGACTTGATGCCGGCCTCTTCCCCCGAAAGCAGGTCCATGATCGTGACATCGAACCCGTGGGATTCGCCCCAGCGGGTGTACATCCGCATCAACATCTCCGCCCAGTCCTGCGATTCGGTGCCGCCTGCCCCCGGGTTGATCGTGACGATCGCGCTCCGGTGCGCATCCTCGCCGCGGAGCATGTTCTTGAACTCGAGATCGGCGGTGTCTTTCTCCGCCTTCGCCAGACCCGAGTCGAGTTCGGCCAGGAGCTCGGCGTCCTCTTCCTCCTCGAGCAGGTCGATCATCTCGAGCATGTCGTCGAGTTCGGTGGAGGTGCTGGACCACGGCTGGGTCCAGCTTTTCAGGCGATTGGCCTCGCCGATCACGCCCTTGGCCCGATCCTGGGCACTCCAGAATTCGGGGGCGGCCATCAGCTCCTCGAGTTCTTCGATGCGCGTCAGCTTCTCGGGGACCTCAAAGATACCCCCGTAGCTCGTCGAGCCGGCCGCGGAGCGCCTCTGCACGCTCCTTCTGTTTCGCGATCTCCGCCATGTTCTCCTCTGCCCCACCACACGTCGCGATTGGCCGTCGGGGTGGTCCCCGAGGGTAGATTTCCGGACCGCGCGTTCCGGATGGGTTTGGTTGGAATCGGAACGCCCACAATAGACCACGTTTCAGCGCAAAAGTCGAACGTTTCGCGAGTGGCGGAAGTGAATCGGTCACGCATGAGCCGGCCGGAAGTTCGCTTGCGTTGAAAGGGGCGAGATCGCTGGTCCGGAACCCGCCAATAGCCTAGGTTTACGCACCGCAGACTGACCGGCACGAACGGGGGGACGTGCAGGCCATATGAAGAATCTCATCCACGAAATTCACCGCCGTTCGCTGTGGCAGGTGCTTGGCATCTACCTCGCCGGGGGATGGATCGCGCTCCAGGTCGTCGAACAACTCGCCGAGGCCACGGGGCTCCCCCCCTGGATCCGTCCGCTCGCCCTCGCGCTACTTGTCATTGGACTCCCCGTCGTGCTCGCCACGGCGTTCGTCCAGGAAGGCTTGCACCCTCAACATGCGGCTGTCGATGCTGGCGAGGAGCGTCCTGTGCCGAAGGCGCCGCGGGCGACGGGTCTGTCCCGGATCCTCACGTGGCGGAACGCGCTGCTCGGGGCAGGCGGCGCGCTGGCGGTATGGGGCCTCATCGCGGCCGGGTGGATCTTTCTTGGGCAGGGCGGCCCGGGGCCGCCCTCCGGCGGTGTGGCATTGGAACGTGGTTCGCCCGCGCCCACCGGAGCAGGAGGTTCGGGGGCGTCGGCCGCTCGGTATGTGGCGTCCGTGGCGGTCATGCCGTTCGACAACCTTGGAGATCCCGACGCCGACTATCTCAGCAACGGTTTCACCGAGGAAGTGAACGCGGAACTCGCGCGCATCGATCGACTCAAGGTGATTTCGACCACCTCGGTGATGGCGATTCGCGACGCGAACCTCACGCTCCCCGAGATCGGCGACACGCTCGACGTCGAGCACGTTCTGAGAGGTAGCGTCCGAGAAAGCGGTGACCAGATTCGCGTCACCGTCGAACTCATGGACGTGCGAACGGACGCGATCGTCTGGGTGGACACGTACACGAGGGAGAAGGGGAACATCTTCGCCTTGCAGGATGAGATTGCGGGCAGAGTGAGTTCTGCGCTGATCCAGAACTTCGCCGGCCTGGCGCCCACTACGTCCAGCACGCAGACGGTAAGCGGCAACGCCTATGAGGCCTACCTGAGAGGCCGCCAGGCAATCCATGCGCGAACGGACGCGGCGTTTCGCGAGGCGATCTCATCGTTTGGTCAGGCGATCGCCATCGACTCTTCCTTCGCGCCCGCGTATGCGGGTCTCGGGATGGCGTTGGGACTGTCCAACGTCTACGGGTACCAGATGGAGCTCGGTCCGTACGAACGTTTCGGAGAGGCGTTGCGTCTGGCGACCCGGGCAATCGAACTCGACCCCGACCTGGCCGAGGGATGGGGCGTGCGCAGTTACGTCGAGGTCAAGGGGCGCGCGCCGATCGCCCTTCCGCTCGCCGACGTCGAGCGGGCGGTCGAGCTTCGCCCTAACTCCGCGGACATGCGGGGCTGGTATGCCCACTCTCTTTCCCGGGCCGGGAGGCACGAGGAAGCGATGGCTCAGGCCCGAATGGCGATCGAGCTCGACCCCATAGCGCCCGGTCGCCGTGTGGGAATGGCGCTCGACGCGTTTGCTGCGGGAGAACACCAGATGGCGCTCGACGAGGCCCGGAGCGCCCTTGCACTGCAGCCGGGACTGGGGCCACCTCGGACGGTAGCGGCGTATGCCCTCCTCCTCCTGCGGCGGCCTGCCGAATGCCTCGATCTCGACCTCCCCGAGACGCACCTGGCGCGGATCGCCTGCCTGCATGCGGCTGGTCAGGAAGAGGCGGCGGGCGAACTCGTGCGGGCCCTCGCGGGGCGTGCGCGTAGTGAAGGCGACGCCTCCCTGAGCGACATTGCGCGGGCGAATCTTGCTGAAGGGCTCGCCATCTACTACGCGCGGCTCGGCGATGCGGATGCGGTGCGCGAATGGCACCAACTTGCGTTCAGCCTGTCGCCGGATGGTGTCGATTTTCGGCTTTATGCGGGCGGCCTCTTCGATGCCGTTCGGGGCACCGACGGGTTCGAGGAGAGCGTCGAAGCCGCCTGGCGAGCGGCGTGGGATCGAGTGAGCGCCGGGACCTCATGAAGAACCTCATCCACGAAATTCATCGCCGTTCGCTGTGGCAGGTGCTTGGCATCTACGCTGCTACCGCGTGGATTACGCTCCAGGTCGTCGACGTGATCGGCAACAACTTCGGTCTGCCCGAGTGGGTGGCCCCGGCCGCGCTGGTGCTCCTGCTGCTCGGCCTCCCCGTCGTGCTGGCGACTGCGTTCGTCCAGGAGGGCGTGGGTCGCGGGGGATCGTCCGAGCCTGCTGAACGAGTCGGAGGGTCCGGCACGGAGCCGGCCGACCCGGCGAGCCCCCTCCCCGCGAGCCCTGAAAGCGCCGCGCCGCCGGCGCCCGCCG
>JBGMQU010000027.1:0-31339 GCA_048060725.1 Gemmatimonadota bacterium
CCGGGGCGCCCAACCCCGACTCGACGTCGGCCTTGATCACCCGCCCGCCGGGACCGGAGCCGGTCACGGTGGCGAGATCCAGCCCGTGCTCGGCCGCGATCCGGCGCGCGACCGGCGAGACCTTGAGTCGCTCGCCACCAGCCGTCGTTCGCGCGACCGCCTCGGCCGATGCGGAGGGCTGTCCCGACGGAGCCGGCTCTACGGCCGATGACTCTACGGCCGATGACTCGACCGCCGATGGCTCGACAGCCGGCGGCTCGACCCCCTGCGTCTGCTCAGCCGCAGGCGCCTCATGGGTGGGAGCCACGTCGGCGGTCGCCTCATTGCTGGCCGCCCCATCGACGGGCGCCCCATTGGCGGCGGTCGACGCAGCCTCGGTGGCGGCCGCCGCGACCAGATCGTCGATCGCCTCGTCGGGGGCGGCGATCACCCCGATCAGGGCGCCCACCGGAACGGTCTGCCCTGGCTGAACGAAGATCTTGCGGAGCACACCGCCCCCCAGGGCTTCGACGTCCATGTTCGCCTTGTCCGTTTCGATCTCGGCCACGATGTCGCCCTGTGCGATCTCGTCGCCCTCCTTCACCTTCCACTCGATCAGCTTGCCCTCTTCCATCGTCGGGCTGAGCTGAGCCATCACGACTTTCGTAGCCATATAAAGCGCGGAGCCCTAGAAGGGGGTTGAAGAGGTACGGCACACGTAGCGGACGGCGTCTGCTACGTGTGCGGCGTTGGGGACTACGATCTTCTCGAGATTCTTCGCGTACGGCATCGGCACATCGAGCCCCGACACCCGGGCGATCGGCGCGTCGAGCCAATCGAAGGCCTCGCGCTGGATGTCGTCGACCAGCTGCGCGCCCACGTTGCAGGCCGGCCAGCCCTCTTCGGCCACGACCACGCGGTTCGTTTTCTTCACCGATTCGATCACCGTCGGCACGTCGATCGGTCGGACGGTCCGGAGATCGACGATCTCTACGTCGATGCCTTCTGCCTCCAGGGTCGCCGCCGCCGCGAGCGAGTGATGGACCATCTTCGCGTACGTGACGATCGTGCAGTCCGAGCCCTCCCGCTTGATGTCTGCCGAGCCGATGGGGATCACGTACTCCTGTTCCGGCACCTCGTCCTTCACCGTGTTGTACATCTGCTCGCTCTCGATGAAGCACACGGGGTCGTTGTCGCGGATCGCGGCCTTGAGCAACCCCTTCGCGTCGTGCGCGGTGGCCGGTGCGATGACTTTCAGGCCGGGCACGTAGCTCAACCATGGCTCGGGGCACTGAGAATGCTGGGCCGCCAGTTGCAGGGCCGCGCCGCCCGGACCCCGGAACACGATCGGGATGTTGTACTGCCCTCCGGACTGCTGATGCATCTTGGCCGCGCTGTTGATCACCTGGTCGATCGCGAGCAGCGCGAAATTCCAGGTCATGAACTCGACGATTGGCCGCAGCCCCACCATCGCGGCGCCCACGCCCAGACCCGAGAAGCCCAGCTCGGCGATCGGGGCGTCGCGGACCCGCCACTCGCCAAACGTGTCGAGCAGCCCCTTGGTCACCTTGTAGGCGCCGTCGTACTGGCCGACCTCTTCTCCAATAATGAAGATCGAGTCGTCACGATCCATTTCCTCGCGGAGCGCCTCGTTGAGCGCCTCTCGATAGCTGAGAACGGCCATCAGGAGAACTCCTTCCGCCATCGGTCGCGACGTGCGATGTCGTGCGGATAGGCGTCGGAGTAGACGTTCTCGTAGATGGCCGAGGGCTCGGGGAACGGGCTCTGGTCGGCGAACTCTGTCGCCGCTTCCGACCGCGCGATCGCGGCCCGGTCCATTTCCTCGTACTGCTCGGCGGTCAGATGCCCTGCATCGATCAGCTTCTGCCGGTATGCGAGGATCGCGTCATGGGAGCGCCACTTCTCGAGTTCCTCCCGGGTGCGGTAGGTCCCGTGCGAGGGGTCCGCCATCGAGTGCCCCATGTACCGGTAGCACCGTGCCTCGATAAAGGTCGGGCGCTTTTCGGTCCGTCCGCGCTCGATCGCCTCTTCCATGACCTGCCGTATCGCGAGCACGTCCATCCCGTCGACGACGACGGACTCGAGCCCATCGTACGCTCTGCCTCGATCGATGAGTTCCTTCGCCGCGGTCACGCGTCGAATGTCGGTGCCCATGCCGTAGGAGTTGTTCTCGAGCAGGAAGATGACCGGAAGCTTCCACCTCGCCGCCATGTTCATCGACTCGTGAAAAGACCCGATGTTCACCACCGAGTCGCCGAAGAAGCAGAGGCATACCTGGTCACCGCCCCGGTAGCGAATCGCGTACCCCACGCCCGTTGCGAGCGGCAGATGCGCGCCGACGATGCCGTGCCCGCCGAGAAAGTTCAGATCCTTCGAAAACATGTGCATCGAGCCGCCGTACCCCGATGAGCACCCGTCCACCCGGCCGTAGAGTTCGGCCATCACGGCTTCCGGCGCGATGCCGCGAATTACGGCCTGGGCATGCTCGCGGTAGGCCGTGATCACGTAGTCGTCCGGCCGGAGGGGTGTGATCGATCCAGCGGCGACGGCCTCCTGCCCGATGTAGAGATGGCAGAACCCGCCGATCTTCCCCATCTGGTACACCTCGGCGGTTTTCTCTTCCAGGCGCCGGGTGAGCACCATCAGCCGAAGCAGTTCGATCGACTCGTCCCGCGACATTCCGAGGAAATCGACCGGCGTTTCGGCTCCGGTGTCGTGCGGTGTGGCGGCGGAGGCCCCGGACGCGCCGTTCGGGGCGCCCTCCGGGGCGGCCGCCTCCCGACCCTGTGTCGCCGGCCTTGTGCGCTCGGTCATGTCCTCTCCTTCATATTCGCTCAACCGGCCGCCATCGCGGCGACCCGTGCCCGCAGCTCGACGACCTGTTCTCTGGCATGATAGCTCGACCGCACGAGGGGCCCGCTCTCCACGTGGAGGAAACCGCGCTCCTCGCCGATCCGCTTCCATTCGGCGAACTCTTCCGGCGTAACGTACCGATCGATCGGCATGTGATCCGTGGAAGGCCGAAGGTACTGACCGATGGTGAGGATCTGGACGCCGGCCTCGAGGGCATCGTCCATGAACTCGTCGAGATCCTCCGCGTTCTCGCCCAGACCGAGCATGATTCCGGTCTTGATCAGCACCCCGTCGTTGATCGACCGCCCGGTGCGCAGCACGTCCAGCGACCGCTCGTATCGTCCGCCCGGCCGCGCGGCACGGTGGAGTCGACGCACGGTCTCCATGTTGTGATTGAAGATCTCCGGTTCGGCTTCGACGACGGTGCGGATCGAGTCCTTCATCCCCCGGAAGTCGGGCGTCAGCACCTCGATCGAGCACTCCGGCCGGCGCGCCCGTGCCTCGCGGATCAACTCCGCGAAGATCCACGCGCCACCGTCGGGGAGGTCGTCGCGATCGACCGACGTGATCACGCAGTGGCTGAGTCCGAGCGCCGAGATCGCCTCGGCGACCCGTCTCGGCTCGTCTTCATCGAGCGCGTCGGGACGGCCGTGTGCGATCGCGCAGTAGGGACAGTTCCGCGTGCAGACGTCGCCCATGATGAGGAACGTGGCCGTGCCGGATTCCCAGCACTCGCCGATGTTCGGGCAATGCGCCTCCTCGCACACCGAATTGAGCTCCAACCCCCGCATCAGCTTCTTCAGACGCAGGTAGTCGGGACCGCCGGGCGCCCGCACCTTGAGCCACGAGGGCTTGTGCGCCGGCCAGGCTGGCGTGGTCCCTGATCCGTCGATGACCGTGAGCTGTTTCAACGCTCTGTGTCCGTCCTTGATCCGGGTTCTTCAATTGACGCCGTGGCTGTTCGGTCCCCCGAACCCCAGCAGACCGAACAAAGAAAGATACCCGTTCCCTCCTCAGCATCAATCGCGATCCACCCACGGCGGCGCGTCGCCACGTCTCTCGTCTTCCATCAGAAGGCTGCCGAAGAGCGGGGCGTGTCGCGTCATGGACGGTGTTCGATGCGCGCCTCGAGAGGTTTGCTAGGTTTCTGGACCGCGGGTATCTTCTCGCGCATGACATACATCATCACACAGCCGTGCATCAACGAAAAAGACGCGTCCTGCGTCGATGTCTGCCCTGTCGATTGCATCTACGAGGCGGACGACCAGTACTACATACACCCCGAGGAATGCATCGATTGCGGCGCCTGCGTCCCGGAATGCCCCGTCGAAGCGATCTTCCCCGACGATGAGGTGCCGGACCAGTGGCAGGAGTTTGTGGCGAAGAACTACACACATTTCGACGTTCCCCCGCCTTCCTGAACCAGGAGACGTCGGGCACCAGAGGCCCGACTCCACGCGTTCGGTTCGTTGTCCCGGAAAGCACCCATGTCTCGTCTTCTCGACATTGACGGCCTGCAATGGAGTGTCACGGCGCTGCCGAAGCGAGCGGAGCGCCGTGAGGCCGATCCGTGGCACTACGCCCGGATTCGCTACGAACCCCACGGACACGAGGAACAACGGGTGCGTGAGGCATGGTTGAGGATCGAGGAAGACATACCGGCGCACGACGTGCTCGATCAGTACGCGGACGAATATCTGATCGAGGCGTTTCTCGTCGCAGAAGTCATAGACGGAGTCGATTCATGAACAGAGAAGCGGTTGGCGCAACGTTGATGGTGTTCGCCCTCATGACCGGATTCGCTCGACTCGGCGCACAGGAAGCCGAGGTCGATCACGCCGACATGGGTCACGAGATGGGCGAGATGGTCGATGAGTCGGGAACGCCCGATCTTCCGACCGTCAACGATCTTCTGCGAGTCGTGCGGTACGAAGACGAACGCATCGTCGAGGTCATCGTCGGTCCGGTCTCGCTTCTCGCGGGGAGCGCACACCTGCGTACGCCCATCCAGCAGATCGAGCTTGGCGTGGAAGGGTGGATGCACGGGTTCTCGTGGGAGATGCGCGATGCCGAGGGCAGCGTGTTGCCCGATCGGCTGCTCCACCATGTGAACCTCATCGACCCGGACAGCCGCGAGTTGTTTTCGCCGATTGCTCGGCGGATCATGGCCGCCGGTCGCGAGACGAAGACCGAGGGCGTTCCCGGGATCCTGGGATATCCGCTGCAAGCGGGGAATCGGGTGCTCGTGAACGCCATGTTCGCGAGCCTTCCCGATGTCGACTACGACGAGGCGTATCTCCACATCACGATCCCGTACACGCCGTCGGACGATCCCGGGTTCATTCGACCCCGCAACGTGTATCCGTTCTACCTCGACGTCATGGGGCCCGTCGGCGACAAGGAGTTCCCGCTCCCGCCCGGTACGCACGGCCGTTCGTGGGAGGGGCAACCCGCGGTCAGCGGTCGACTCCTCGCGCTCGGTGGTCACCTGCATGACTACGGCGACTGGATTCGGCTCGAGGACGTCACCACCGGGAAGGTGCTCTGGGAGGCCGAGCCGGTGAAGGACGAAAACGGGGTCGTTTCCGCCGTCCCCATCGGCAACCTGTGGTGGCGGGGTGGTGTCCGGATCGATGCCGCCCACACGTACCGGATCTCCGTCGAGTACACGAACCCGCTCGACGCCCCGGCCCCGGACGCGGCGATGGGGGCGATCGGCGGCGTCATCCTCGCCGACAACGCGCAGTGGCCCGAATTCGACCGCGAAGATCCGGACTACGTGCAGGACCTTCGCAACACGCTGAACAAGCCGGGCGAGTCGCACGAGCACGCCGGAGGGAACTGACCGACCGCGCGATGTCGCGCCTGCTGGGAAAGGACTGGCCGCGCACCCTGGACGAACTCGAGAAGCTCCGCCTGGGGCCGGAGTCAGGTGGGTGTTGAAGGCCTTCTTGTACTGCCTAATACTGCGCGAGTTCGGAGATGCTCGACGCGATCTCGTCGACTTGCGGGAGGATCGCCTTCTCGAGTGACGGGGCGTAGCCCACGAACGTGTCGGTCGACGTGATCCGCCGGACCGGCGCATCCAGCCACTCGAACAGTTCGTCCGCGATCCGCGCGGAAATTTCTGCCCCGAAGCCCCATGACTTCGCGTCCTCGTAGGCCACGATCACCCGATTGGTCTTCTTCACGGACTCGCGAATCGTGTCCATGTCGAGCGGGCTGAGCGTCCGCAGGTCGATGACCTCGGCGTCGACCTGCTGTCCGTCCTTCTCGAGCTTCTTCAGCGCCTTCTTCGTCCGCTCGACGAGGGCTCCGTAGGTGACGATCGTCAGCTCCGACCCGGCACGAACGATGTTCGCCTTGCCGAGCGGGATCATGTAGTCGGGGCCGGGATACGACGACTTGTTGTATGTCTGGCGGTAGAGGTGCTTGTGTTCGAGGAAGAGCACCGGGTCATCACAGCGGATGGCCGTGCGAAGCAGACCGTTCGCGTCGAGTGCGTTCGATGGACACACCACGCGCATGCCGGGCGTGTGCGTGAACAGGGATGCCCCGGTCTGCGAATGGTAGATCCCCCCGCCCGCCAGGTAGCCTCCGTAGGTCGTGCGGATGACGACCGGGCACTTGAACGCCCCGTTCGAGCGCCACCTCATGGTGGTGATCTCGTTTCGAAGCTGGTGAAACGCCGGCCATATGTAATCGAAGAACTGGATTTCGACCACGGGTTTGAGGCCGAGAATCGCCATGCCGATCGCGCGCCCCACGATGTTGGCCTCGGCCAGCGGCGAATTGAACACGCGGGCCGATCCGAACCGGCGCTGGAGGTTGGCGGTCACCTTGAACACGCCGCCCTTGCCCTTCACGTCGTCGAGGAGCTGTTCGCGGCTGGCGTCGGCCACGTCCTCTCCGAACACGATAATTCGCGGGTCACGCGTCATCTCATCGCGGAGACAGGCGTTGAGGAGGTCCACTACGGTCGTGGGATCGCCCTCGAGCACCGGGTCGCTGGCGAAGGCGCTGGAGCCGGGGTCTACGTCGGCCGAGTACACGTGGTCGTATATCGTGTCCGCGTCGGGTTGGGGCCGGGCGACCGCCGCATCGGCCGCTTCGGCGATGGCCTCATCGACCGCGGCGTTCGCGGCGTCCACCGATTCGCGCGTCGCGAGCCCCTGGTCGATGAGGTACGACGCGAACCTCGCGATCGGGTCCCTGGCCGCCTCCGCCTCGCGCTCCTCCGCCGATTTGTAGGCCCGCTCGTCGTCCGACATCGAGTGGCTGTACGGCCGCGTCACGTGCGCGTGCACCATCGCCGGGCCCTTTCGCTCGCGGCAGTACGCGGCCGCGCGCCGCATCGCCTCGTAGCTCGCGAGCACGTCCGTCCCGTCGACCTCCTCCACGTTGAGGTTCGGGAAGCCGGCCACGAGCTTCGAGATGCTGCCCCCCGCCGTATTGACCTCCACGGGGACGGAGATCGCGTACCCGTTGTCCTCCACCAGGAAGATCACCGGGAGTTTGAGGTTGCTGGCCGTGTTGATGGCTTCCCAAAATTCGCCTTGCGAGGTCGTGCCGTCGCCCGTCGTCACCAGAACGACCTCGTCGCCGGCGGTCTTCACCTGGAACTCATCGCTCCTGTGAGGCAGCCCCAGGCGTCTCGCCCGGAGCAGGCCCTCCGCACACCCGACGGCCTGCAAGAACTGGGTTCCGGTGGGGCTCGACGAGGTCACGATATTGTAGTCCGGGTGCCCGAAGTGTCCCGCCATCTGGCGACCACCCCCTGAAGGATCTTCGGCGGCCCCCACGGCCTGCAGGAACATCTCGTACGGCGTAATGCCCAGCATCAGACACATCGCGCGATCGCGGTAATACGTGAAAAACCAGTCGTGGCCGCCCTCGAGCACCAGCCCCGCCGCTGCCGTCACCGCTTCGTGGCCTGCGCTGCTGATCTGAAAGAAGATCTTGTTCTGGCGTTTCATGACGATCTCGCGGTCGTCGATGCGGCGCGAGGTGTACATGACGCGGTAGAGCCCGATCAGGTCTTCGGCGTGGAGGCCGTGCCACTCGGGCTTCGAGATCGAAGGGATGTGTTCAGTGGGTGTCGCCATCGAACCGTCTTGTCGTATGTGAACAGGGACCCCAGGGGGGCCCCATATCATGTTTCAGGCTTCTTCAGCATCCTCCCGAGAAAATACGTGCTCGACGGATGAAAGAACACGTCTCCGTGGACGGGCGCCGTCACCCCTCTCGGTAACCTCTCAAAAGCCCACCGGATATTCGGTTCGCAACCGGGGCGTGCGCGAGCCGGCATACTCGCCGATCCTGTCGCCGGCACCCGGAGGGGGCATGAGCTGCATCAGTGCGTGGAGCATGGCGACGGTGTAATCGGAGAACACCTCGTACGGCGGATCGTGTCGAAAGCCCCACAGCCTGGCAGGGAGGAGAAGCAGCCAGCGCAGATCCCCCGCGAGTTCCAGCAGGAGATCTTCGTCGAGCGCCTTGTCGGGTTCGCCCATCGCCAGCCGCGTCAGCGCCGCCATGAAAAGCGCGGCGCCTTCCGGAGGCAGCAACTCGATGTCGGGGTACCGCTCGATGACACGCGCGCCGAACCCGCTGAGACCGCCTCCGGTCACCTCCAACCCGTCCGGCGAAGCCAGGAGCTCGGCAACCTCCGTTGGCTGACCGTCACCGAACATGATCCAGTCGAGACGGACCTCCGGGAAGGCCTCCTTCAGGGCAGCGAGGAACTCCACGCGAGGCCCGGGTCGTCGGGAGCCGTCGGGCGTGGGGCGCTCGTAGTTCGAGATCGTCCCGAGGCTCAGCGCCTCGTTCTCAGGCAGTCGGGCGTTGATCGCGGCCTGAAACTCTCGAACCGACAGCGACCGGAGCGTCTCGCGAAAGTACCGAAGCCGTTCCTGAACAGTGTTCATATGAATGAACATATCCCGAAACCCGCCGTAGCAGAAGGAGGTTCGGACGGTGGGAGCGGGAGCACTTCAACCGGGCGGTGCTCGTCGACTACGACCCGTTGGCACCCGGACCGTTGACGGGCAGGGCCGACGAAACTCAGCTTGACTGTAATAATCTGACTCTCCACACGTGGCCCCGATCCCTTCGGGGGCGTGGTCTCGGGCCCAGGAGCCGGACGCGTCGTGAACGAAGTCGCAGGATCACCCGCGGGCTCCGTCCCACAGGGTGATGTCACCGGGCTCCTGTCGGAATGTTCGAGCGGCGACGAAACGGCGTTCGAACGGTTGATTCCGCTGGTGTACGAAGATCTTCGGCGGATCGCGCACAGCCGTCTGAGGTCAGAGCGGGCCGACCATACACTCAATACGACCGCCGTCGTACACGAGGCCTACCTCCGACTCGTCAATCAGGCGACTGCCACGTGGCGGGATCGGGCCCACTTCTTCGCTGTTTCGTCCAGAGTGATCCGACACGTCCTCATCGACTACGCGCGGAGGCGGAGTCAGCAGAAGCGTGGCGGCGGTCAGATCATGGTTTCGTTACGTGATGATCTGACAGGGGAGGAACCACGGACGATCGAGCTGCTGGCGCTCGAAGAAGCGCTCGCCTGGCTCGCGGAGCACGACTCGAGACTGGAGCGGTTAGTCGAGTGCCGTTTCTTCGGCGGGATGACAATGGAGGATTCAGCGGCCGCCCTGGGGGTTTCGCTTCGGACCGCCGAGCGCGACTGGACGCGAGCCAAGGCCTATCTCGCCCAGGCGCTCGGGGATGGTGGAGACGCCTGATAGGGTGGGTGCGATGACTCCGGAATCGCCCGCGGATCGCTGGGCCGAGGTCGATGCGATCTTTCGGCGGGTGCTCGAGGTGCCGGCGACCGACCGCGTCGCGTTGCTAACCGAGGCGACGCAGGGCGACGAGTCGTTGCAGCGATCTGTCGAAACCCTTCTCGCGCACGCGGAGGACTGGGACGGGTTGCTCGAGACCCCCGTCGAGATGGCCTGCGATCTGGGCTGGGAGGATCTGGTCGATTCGCTCGACTCTGGCGAGTCGTCCGCCGGTCCAGCGGAAATGCACGATCGCAGCGGGGAGCGGGTGGGTCCCTATCGGCTGCTGCGTCAGGTCGGTCGGGGCGGTATGGCCACGGTTTACCTGGCCGAACGGGCCGACGGGCAGTGGGAGCAACAGGTTGCCGTCAAGGTCATCCGCCGCGGGCTCGATACCGATGACGTGATTCGCCGCTTTCTGGCCGAGCGCCAGATCCTCTCTTCTCTGCAACATCCGAACATCGCACGCCTGCTGGACGGAGGAAGCACGGAGGATGGGCTCCCCTATCTGGTGCTCGAGTTCGTGGAAGGCGAGCCGATCACGACCCACTGCGATGCCCGGCGACTCCGGGTGCGCGAGCGTCTGGAGTTGTTCTGCGATGTGTGTCGGGCGGTTCAATTCGCGCACCAGGGTCTGGTGGTCCACCGCGACCTCAAGCCCTCCAACATCCTCGTGACCGCAGACGGCCACGTGACGCTGCTCGACTTCGGAATCGCGAAGCTCCTGGACGGCTCCGCTGAGCACGCCACCCGGACGGGTCGCCAGCGGCTGACGCCCCAATACGCGAGTCCTGAGCTCGTGAGAGGGGACCCGATCACGACCGTGTCGGATGTCTATCAGCTCGGGGTTCTGTTGTGCAGCCTCCTTTCGGGGCAGCGGCCCTACGACGTCACGTCGCTGTCTCCCGCTCGGCTGGAGGCGAAGATCACGGGATCGGAACCGGAGCGTCCCAGCCGACTGGTGTCGGACGAAGCGGCTCGGGCGCGGGGGCTCACGGCAGACAGATTGGTCCGCCGCCTGCGTGGCGATCTCGACGCCATCGTGCTGAAAGCACTCCGTAAGGCTCCTGCGGATCGCTATCCGTCGGCGGAGTCGCTCGTCGCGGACGTCCGACGGCACCTGAGCGGGCACCCCGTCGAGGCCACCAGGGGGGCGGTTACCTACCGGGCCGGCAAGTTCGTGCGGCGACACGTGGCGGGGCTGGTGACCACGGCAGCATTCGCGGTTCTGCTGTCAGGGGGGACGGCAGCGCTCGCGGTGCAGCGAAATCGGGCGGTCGCCGCGGCGGATACGGCCGAGCAGGTGGCCTCCTTCCTCGCCAGCGTCTACGAGGACGCTGATCCCGTGACGGGGGTGGGCGACACCATGAGCGTACGCACCCAGTTGGCCCAGGGCGCCCGCCGGGTCGATACGGAGCTCGCCGGCCAACCCGCCCTCCAGGCCAGGCTGTTCGGCGTGATCGGAAGCGCCTACCAAAACCTCGGACGGCTCGACGAAGGCATCGAGATCCTCGATGCAGCCCTCGGGAAGGCCAGAGAGGCCTACGGCCCGGCGGACGAGGAACTCGCGGCGGCCATACTCGACCTTGCGGACGCCCTGTCCACGGCCCGCGAGTTCGACCGCACCGTACCACTGTACGAGGAGTACGTCGCCCTGCAACGGGCCCGGCTGGGGCCAAACGCCGTCGAGGTGGCGGAGGGTCTCTCCAGCCTCGCGGTTCGGATCCGCGACGTGGTGGGCCCCGACTCCGCAGAGGTCCTGCTGCGACAGGCCCGCACCGTGGCTGAGCGTTTTCCGGGAAGCGAAATCGACACGCGCATTTCACTGTCGCTCGCCTACGTTCTGCGGGCCAAAGGCGAATTCGAGGAGGCGGAGGCCCTGTATAGAGAGGCCATCCGGTCACTTCGGGTCACGAACCCGAACGATCCCCAACTCGCGACCCACCTGAACAACCTGGCGTTCTTGCTCAAGGAGCGAGAAGCCTACGAGGAGGCGGTGGTCCTGTACCGCGAAGCCCTGTCGCGATACTCGGATGTCCACGGTCCAGGTCACCCGGTCTCGCTCATGTTGGCCAGCAATCTGGGCAACGCGCTCTTTCTCGGTCAGCGCATCGACGAGGGCGAAGCGGTGATGAACGACCGGGTGGCGGCGGCTCGCGAGCAGTGGCCCGAGGGTCACTGGCGCGTAGCCGTGGCGCTGCAATCGCGTGCGATCTCTCGCGCAAGATTCGGAAACGGTGTCGCTGCCGCGGAGGGGTTCCGAGAAGCCGTGGAGGCGTTCGCTCGGACGCAGGGCGACCGACATTCGTGGACGGCGACGGCCCGGGCCTGGCTCGGCGCGACGCTGCTGGCGGTCGAAGCCGATCCCGCGGGCGACCGCGAGCTGGATCGGGCGCTTGCCGATCTGGAGGCGTACGGGCGTGAGGATACGATCGAGGATCGCTCAGTCCTCCTTGGAATGGTCGCGGATTACCTCGAGGAGCAGGGCTTGGCCGAACGAGCCGGTCGCGTGCGCGCGGTTCTGCCCGACTGATCGAACGGTGGATCGGGTCCTCCGGGTTGCGCAGTCGTCATGCCCGTGCGAGCCTTGCGCCACGCAGCAGACCCAACCGCGCGGTCCGCCGTCCGCGGCGCCGACAATCCGGGAGCACCGCCGTATGGAATCCGTCTTCGCGAACATTCGTTTCGCGCTCCGTAACCTCCGGAAGCACCCGGCGTTCGCGGTCGTGGCCGTGGCGACGATCGCGCTCGGGATTGGCGCGAATACGGCCATATACAGCGTCGTCCGGGCCGTTCTGCTCCGCGATCTCCCGTACTCGCAGCCCTCGGAGCTGGTGCGGGTGTGGTCCACCAACCAGGAGCGCGGCGTCGATCGCGGTTTCATGTCGCCTCCCGATATCGAAGACTATCAGGCCCAGAATCGGACCTTCGACGATCTCGCGGCCTTCTCCGAGGCGGAACTCGCCGTCATCGACGCGCAGGGCTCCGCGGCGAAGGTGACCGGGACGTGGGCCGGCGAGAACCTCTTCTCCGTCCTCGGCGTCTCCGCGCTCCACGGCCGGACGCTGGCGCCCGGGGACGGCGCGCCGGGTGCCCCGCTGGTCGCCGTGCTGGGTCACGCATTCTGGCAGAATCGTTTCGGCGGCGACCCGTCCGCGATCGGCATGTCGATCAGGGTCGAGGAGCAGGACTACGCCGTGGTGGGTGTGATGCGGCCCGGTTTCGATTTCCCCGGCAACTCGAGCTTCTGGCTCAACCGACACCTGATGGCGTATCCGGGGCGCTACGCCCGGTGGATGGACGTCGTGGGCCGACTCGCGCCGGGCGTGGACATCGAAGCCGCGCGTGCCGATCTGGCGACGATCGCCGGACGCCTGGCAGCGGAATACCCGGATTGGAATCGCGCGTACGGGACCGCCCTCCTTCCGCTTCAGGAGGCGACGGTTGGCGACACGCGAACGCCGCTTCTCATCCTCCTCGGCGCGGCCGCGTTTCTGCTCCTGATCGCCTGCGTGAACGTGATCAACCTCCTGCTCTCGCGAATGGCCGATCGAGGACGTGAGATCGCGGTCCGGGCCGCCCTGGGTGCGGGTCGTGCGCGTCTCGGCAGACAGCTCATGACCGAGAGCCTGGTGCTCGCCTTCATCGGGGCCGTCGTGGGTCTGGTGTTCGCGCGGTTGGGCATCGGAGTTCTCGCCGCGCTCGGCCCCGCCGACCTCCCCCGGCTCGACGAAGTGCGGCTGGACGGCGGCGTCCTCCTCTTCACGCTGGGGAGCACCGTTCTCACCGGGCTTCTCTTCGGGTCGGCACCCGTGCTCTGGCTCGCGCGCACCGACATCCAGGCTGCGCTCCAGGAAGGCTCACGGAGCACGACGGCCGGGGCGGGGCGGGAGAAGCTGAGGAGCGGGCTGGTCATCGCAGAGATTGCGCTGGCGACGATGCTGGTGATCGGGGCGGGGCTCCTGACACGCAGTTTCTCGGAGTTGATGGAGACGGACCCAGGGTTCAACTCGACGAGCTTGCTGACGTTCCAGGTGGATCTCCCGTCCGGCGAGTACCAGGAGTTGACCCGGGTTGCGGACTATCACGTGACGCTCACCCAGCGCCTCGAGGCGTTGCCCGGCGTCCGCTCCGTGGCGGCCACCGCAACCCTCCCGTTCGATCGGGACGTCCCGTTTCTCGGCGACTTCGTCATCGAGGGGCGTCCGGAGCCGAGACAGGGGGAAGAACCGAAAGCGTACTATCGACAGGTGACGCCGGGCTATCTCGGCACGCTGGGAATCAGTCTCGTGACCGGAAGAGACCTGGAGATCCGCGACGATCGCGAGGCGCCGGGCGCCGTGGTCATCAACGAGGCGCTCGCCAGACGCTACTTCCCCGATGACGATCCCATCGGCGAACGGATCTCCGGTCTCCCCCCGCACCTCGCCCTGGGGGGCTTCCTGGTCGAGGAGTTCGAGATCGTCGGGGTGGCGGCGGACGTTCGCTACTTCGGGCTCTCGGAGTCAGCCCGCCCGTCTCTCTACCTGCCGGTGAGTCAGGCGCCGTTTCGGCGCATGAGCTTCGCGGTGCGCGCGACCGGCGATCCGGATGCGCTCACCCGCGCCGCGCGCGCGGAGGTGACCGGGCTCGATCCGGCCGTCCCCGTCTCCCGCATCGACACAATGGAGCGCATCGTCTCCGCATCCGTCGCACGCGAGCGCTTCAGCATGGTATTGCTGGGGCTGTTCGCGGCCGTCGCCCTGACGCTGGCGGCCGTCGGGATCTACGGAGTGATCTCGTACTCGATCTCCCGTCGCACAGCGGAGTTGGGGATCCGGATGGCGGTCGGCGCCAGTTCGGCAGACGTGCTGAAGATGGTCATGGTGCAGGGCACGAAGCTGGCGGGGTGGGGACTCGGCGCCGGCCTGGTGGCCGCCGCGATCCTGAGCCGTGTCATGTCGAGTCAGCTTTACGGTGTGAGCGCGATGGATCCGTGGACGTTTCTCGGGGTCGCCCTCGTTCTGGGTCTCGTCGCGGTCGTGGCGACGTATATTCCGGCGCACCGGGCGGCTCGCATCGATCCCGCGCTGACGATCCAGGGCGAGGGTCAGTGAGATACACCCCACGGGGAGACGCCGGTCTCCGAGACTTCACGGTTGAAAGAAAACGACAACGATGACGAACTACGCATTCAAGAACACGGTGTCCGTACCGATGGACGAAGTCGAGGATCTCGTCCGCACCGCCCTCGCCTCCGAAGGGTTCGGAGTCATCACGGAAATCGATTTCAAGAAGACGCTCAAGGCCAAGCTCGACGTCGACTTCAGACCGTACAAGGTGCTGGGCGCCTGCAACCCGCCGCTCGCCTACCAGGCGCTGGGTGCCGATGTCGATATCGGCTTGCTGTTGCCCTGCAACGTGCTGATCTACGAGGGCGATGCACCCGGGACGACGGTGGTGGCGGCGATCGACCCGGTCCGGCAGCTGGGCGTCGCGGGTCGAGACGACCTGGGCGACCTGGCCGAGGAGGTCGCAGCGCGGTTGCGCCGGGTCGTGGACGGTCTGCCCACCGGCTGAAGCCGGTCTCGTATCCCTCCGGGACCGTGGAGCCTGGAGGGGTCGCGTGGCAGCCAACCGCCGGATTTGCGCGTCAGGGTCGAGGGCCTGGTGCTGAACCGTCGACGTCGGTGAGGTGTGCTGCCGCGCGCTCGACCTCGCGGTAGATCTCGCGGAGCGGTACCCCGTGCCTGGCGGCCAGACGTCGGCAGTCCTCGTATTCCGGGGACACCTTCGCGCTGCCACCCCCGACGTGCGCGACCTTCACCCTTGCCGGTCCGAACGACGTCTCCACCGTGGCTTCCGATCGCGGGAGGCTCCTCCGCGTGACGCTCGACTCTCGTACACCGAGCGTGCTCGTCTCGAGAAACAACGTGCGGGTGAGATCCGCGGCATCGCCCGGACGACAGAGGACGCTCAAGAGCGTCCCGGGTCGGTTCTTCTTCATGGCGGCCGGCGTCAACCAGACGTCCAGAGCTCCCTCCGCGAACAGCCGGTCCGTGGCGTGGTCGTACCACTCCGGGTTCTGATCGTCGATGTTGGTTTCGAGGAGCGACAGGGTTTCCGACAGGACCGGCTCGCCCGGTCCGGCACTCTCATCCCCGTGTCCCAACAGGACCCGCAAGACGTTGGGGATCTTCAGATCACGCGTTCCGGCTCCGTAGCCGACGGCCTCCAGAGACATCGCGGGAATCGGTCCGAAGCCGGCTGAAAGCGAAGACAGAAGCGCGGCGCCCGTCGGGGTGACCAACTCCGCCTCGATGTCCGTGCCGACCAGCGGGACGTCTCGCAGGAGACCGAGGGTCGCGGGGGCCGGCAGCGGAATCTGCCCGTGGGCCCCGGAGACGAAGCCCCGCCCGACCGGGAGCGGAGATGCGAAGACCTCTTCGACCCCGAGTTCCTCGAGACCGATCAGCGCCCCCACGACATCGACGATCGTGTCCACGCCTCCGAGCTCGTGCAGATGCGCGCGTTCGATGGTCGTGCCGTGGATGCCCGCCTCCGTCTCTACGATGCGATGGAAGATGGCGTTGGCGGCGTCCTTCACTGCGCGAGAAAGATCGCCGCCCTCGATGATCGCGACGATCTGCGGCAGGTGGCGCACCGTGGCGTCATCTTCGACCACGACGTCGACCTTCGTGGCCTGAAACCCGTTCTTGCTGACCTTCCGGGTTCGTAGCTCGAACCCATCGAGATGAAGGTCGTCCAGACGGTTGCGTAGCGTATCTGCCGGGAGACCCGCGTCCACGAGGGCCCCGAGGATCATGTCGCCGCTGGCTCCGGCGATGCAGTCGAAATACGCGATCTTCCGTCTGCTCACGCGGCCGCTCCCACCTGTCGAAGGATCATGGTGGCGAACATGCCGGCCCCGAATCCGTCATCGATGTTCACCACGGCGGTGCCCGACGAGCAGGCGTTGAGCATGGCGAGCAGCGCCGCGACTCCGCCAAAGCTCGCGCCGTAGCCCACGCTGGTCGGCACGCCCACCACCGGGCTCGCGACGAGCCCTCCGAGCACGCTGGTGAGCGCTCCCTCCATGCCTGCCACGCTCACAATGACGTCCGCCCGAAGGAGGAGATCATGGTGATCCAGGAGTCGGTGGAGTCCGGCAACGCCGACGTCGTACGCGCGTTCCACCCGTCCGCCGTGAAACTCGATCGTCTGCGCGGCCTCTTCGGCCACGGGAAGATCGGCGGTTCCAGCGCTCACGACCGCGGCGAAGCGGTCCCCGCCGCCGAGCGGACGCGCTTCCTCTCGGGCCAGGGTGAGCAAGCGCGAGGTCCGATCGTAGCGTGCTTCGGGAAGCGTCTCGCGGACCGCCGCCGCGACCTCTCCGGTGATCCGCGTCGCCATCACCCGGCCGTGCACCTCCGCCAACCGGGCGAGGATCGTCGCGACCTGCTCGGCCGATTTGCCCAGGCCGAAGACGACCTCCGGAAACCCCTGTCGAAGCGCCCGGTGGACGTCGAGCCGCGCGCCGTCCACATCTTCGAACGGGAGCGTCTTGAGACGTGCGATGGCCTCGGTGACGTCGACCCGCTCGGCCCGGACGTCTTCGAGCAGCCGACCGAGCGCGTCAGTGTCCACCGCTACCCGGCGTTTCGTTCATGCTCCCCGACCGAAATCCCGCGAGGTCCATGCTTACGTGCGTGTATCCCGCCTCACGCAGACACATCACGATCTCTTCGCGGTGGGTCAGAAGCCGCCCGAAGTCCGCCGGCTCGACCTCGATCCGCGCCGTGTCTTCGTAGTGTCGCACCCGGAACTGGCGAAAGCCCATATCGGCGAGCGTCCCTTCCGCGCACTCGATCTGCGCGAGGGCCTCGGCGGTTACCGGCCGTCCGTACGGGATGCGCGACGCCAGGCATGCCGCTGCCGGCTTGTCCCAGTTGGCGAGCCCCAGCTGTCGAGCGGTCTCCCGAACCTCGTCTTTCGTGAGCCCCGCTTCGAGAAGCGGGCTCCGGACGCCGTGCTCCCGCGCGGCCGCGCGGCCGGGCCGATGGTCGCCCACGTCGTCCGCGTTCGTGCCATCCACCACAAACCGGTAGTGGCGTCGTCGGGCATACGCGACCAACTCCCCGTACACCTCGTTCTTGCAGAAAAAACAGCGGCTCGGCGCGTTCGCAACGTATCGCGGATCCTCGGTCTCCCGGGTCGAAAGGGGAACCCATTTCGCGCCGATCTGCTCGGCGAGCGCCCGCGCACCGATGCGCTCGCGTTCCGGCAGACTCTGCGAGACCGCCGTCACGGCGATCGCCTTCTCACCGAGCGCATCATGGGCGACTTTGAGGACGAGCGTGCTGTCCACGCCACCCGAGTACGCGACGACCGTGCTCTCCATCTCGGTGAGCACGCGACTCAGGCGATTCAGCTTTTCACGCACCCCGGTCGTCTCCGTCGTCGTAGACTCCCTCCCCCTCTATCCGGGCAGGCGGATCCTCCAGGGTCCGCCCGCGCAGGCGTCGCGCGAGCAGGGTGCCCACGAACCCGCCGACGGTCAGAAACAACAGGGCATAGGGGAGGCCAAGGACGATCGCGTCATGCGAGGTCAGGTGGACCATGAGCAACATGGGACATCTCCGTTTCCTGAAGGGTCTCGGGCACGCTTGACATATCGTCGCCCCGGAAGCGGCGCCAGCCGGCGACATCGTGGATCCCGAGCCACCCGTTCTTCGCTCCCGGACACGCCCGGGCTATCTTGCCGTGATCTTTTATCGTGACTGGCCTCCTGGGGGTTTCGGGGAGATGGATCCGCTCGTGCCTGACAGTTCACAATTCTCAGGTCCCGAAGGACCGCCGCGATGCGGGCCCCGGGAAGCGGTCTGACGGATGGTTTCGTGGATCGGGTATGCGGCCATGGGACTGCTCGGGGTCGTCCTCGGCCTGATCGGAGCGGGCGGATCGATTCTGGCCGTCCCCATCTTCGTGTATCTCTTCGCGGTTCCGGCGACCCAGGCGACGGGCTATTCCCTGCTCGTCGTCGGGGCCACCGCAGCCCTCGGGGCCGCGGGGTACGTACGGCGGGGCGAGGCCGACCTGCGGACGGCGGCGATCTTCTCGCCGCCCGCCATTCTCGGCGTATATCTGACTCGACGCTTCTTCGTCCCCGCGATTCCCGAGGTGATCGGCGAGGTCGGAGGCGTCGTCGTGACGCGCGACCTGGCCCTGCTCCTGGTTTTCGCGCTGTTCATGATCGTGGCGGCCATCTCGATGATTCACGTGCCGCGGGGGGGGAAGGCCTGGGGGTCGCACGACGAGGAGCGACGGTCGATTCGCCTGCCGCTGGTGCTCGCGGAGGGGCTCGGGGTCGGGTTGCTCACCGGGCTGGTCGGGGCGGGCGGGGGGTTCATGATCATCCCGGCGCTCGTGATCCTCGTGGGCCTGCCGATGCGGAGAGCGATCGGCACATCCCTCGTGATCATCGCCGCGAAATCGCTACTGGGATTTATCGGCGAGGCGCAAGGGGCCGCGTCGGTCGATTACGCCTTCCTGGCAGCGGTCACCGTGACGCCCCTGTTCGGGATCCTGCTCGGCATGCGACTCAACCGTCGCCTGACTCCCGCCCGGCTCAGGGTGTCGTTCGGGTGGTTCGTTCTGCTGATGGGTTTTTACATTCTCTTCCGCGAGATGCTCAGCGCCTGAGTCGCGCGCTCCCCCGCTCGATGTCTTTCGCCGCGCGAGTCACCCCGGCATCATGCCTGACCCCCGCATCACCGTGACGGGACGTGGGCGGCAACTAGCGTAGTCTCTCAAACGTAGCGTGAGGACCGAAGGCGCCGGGATACTGCCCGCACCTACCCTCACTATGAAAGAGGAGATCATCGATGACGAATATCCGACGTGGGTTCAGCTTCGCCCTGTTTGCAGGGGCGATGCTGTCAGGAATGCAGGTGGCGGAGGCCCAGGAGATGATGAAGAGCCCGCTCGACTACGCCCGAGCCGAGATCGACGGGCACGAGGTCGAGATCAAGTACTCGCGGCCGTCCATGCGCGGACGGACGATCTACGGTGAGCTGGTTCCGTGGGACAAAGTCTGGCGGACGGGCGCCAACGAGGCGACGCATCTGACGATCCCCGCTGACATGACCATCGGGGGCGAAAACGTGCCCGCGGGAGTGTACACGTTGTGGACGGTCCCCGCGGAGGATGGCTGGACGCTGGTGATCAACAGCGAGACCGGTCAGCGCGGCCACGCCTACAACGGTGATAACGATTTCCTTCGGGTGCCGATGATGACGATGTCGCTCGACGAGCCGGTAGAGACGTTCACGATCTCGATCGTCGAGGGCGAAGACAGCGACGGAGTGATCCGTCTCGATTGGGAGACCACGAGGGCGTACATCGCGTTCGACCTCGACGGATAACGGCTGCCCGGGCGCCCCGGGAGGATTCTTCCGCACCCTCTCCGGGGTGCACGACGGGCCGAAAGCGAACGTGTCACGGGGCTTCGATCGGAGGATCGGAGCCCCGTTCCGCTACGGAGGCTCCGGCCACACCAACGGCGAGAGTGGGCACGGCTTCCTCGGCAAGATGGGGTTACGTATCATGCCTCCGGATCACTCTCGATTACCCGAGGTGGTAGTGCGCTCTTCTCAGGTCGGAATACCCCTGGTTTGGGGTCTGATGCTCGGACTCCTCGCGGTCCCGGTTGGAAGTGCTGAGCTTTCGGCGCAGGACAGCCGCAATCACATGTACGACCGGTTCCAGTTCACGGCGTCCGGCACACTCGTGATCTTCAGTTCGACCATACGGGTCGACAGTAAGAGCGGGGACATGGGGACGGAGATCGACGGCAGTGAGAACCTCGGGCTGTCCCCAACGAAGCTGCAGCCGCGGGGGGCCATCCGGTGGCGACCCGGACGGCGGCACGAGATCGAGACCGGGTATCAGTTCGCGCGGCGGACGGGCGAAAAGGTGTTGCTGACGTCAATCGATTTCGAGGACGAGACGTTCGATGTCGGCGCTCGGGTTCGCTCGGCGTTCAAGTCGGACAACGTGTTTCTCACCTATCGGTTCGCGTTCATGGCGCGAGAGAACACCCAGATTGGTTTCGGTCTGGGGGTGGGAGCACTCTTTTTTAATGCCCAGCTCGAGGCTCTCGGGGCCGTTGTCGGGGGGGGCGGGACGCAAACGGTGGACTTCGAGGCCTCCGAGAGCCTGATTGGGCCCACAGCGTCGGTGGGTTTCTTCGGGAGATTCCGACTCGGCGAGCGCTGGTATCTGGAGCCGGATATCAGGGGGATCGGACTCTCGATCGATCGATTCGACGCCCGCATCGTCGAGGCCGGGCTCGCTGCACGACACTTCCTGACGGCCGGGGTTGGCCTGGTGGGGGCATGGAGCGGACAGTCCATCCCGATTCTGGTGGACCCCTCGGGGGATGGGGGGGTGGGAGGCGACGTCGGGGGCCGACTCGAGTACTTCACGCAGAACGTGAGGCTGGGGGTCGTGCTCGTACCCTAATGGCCCGGGAGGTTCGCTTCATCCTCAGGGGCCACGAGAAAACTCTCCGTCAGGTCTGGTTGCCAATCCGCCGGAATGCCAACGTCGCGACCAGACCCACGGCACCGAACACCACGATGGATGCGAACACATGCTGGTGTCCCGATACGCCGGGCGAGTTGTCTAGCAGAACCCCCATTAGCGGCCCCATGAACACGTCCGGCGTGAACCCGACCACCGACACGATGCCGGCCGCGCTCCCGGTGAACGCCAGCGGCACCGCGCCCTCCGCCAGCAACGCGAAGTAGACTCCTCTGAGGGCGTAGATGCCGACGCTCGTCGCGACGATCGTCATGATCAGCATCCACGCGGCGCCAGGGAACATCGTTCCCGAAGCGATGAGGAGACTGCCGACGATCAGGATCGCGAAGCCCCACGCGATGACCCGCGATGCATCGACCCGATCCGCGAGGTAACCCGCCGCGACGGCCGTGATCGCCCGGATCCAGAACGACAGTGTCCCGACGCCCGACGCGGCCACCTCGTCGAACCCGAGAGCGTCGCGAGCCAGAAGCGAAAAGTCATCTGTCGCCTTGTAGCCGGCGTATGCGCATAGCACGATCACGGCCTGCAGCCACACCCCCGGCATGCGGGAGGCTCCACGCACCCCCTTGAGCGACAGCTTCGGCTGGTCACCCCCGTCGTCCCGCGGGGCGCTGTCGGGAACGACGAACCAGACCAGCAGCGCGACCAGAAACGTGAACCCCGTGAAGATCCGGATGACCGAGCTGAACGCGGCCGCACGTTGAGCGGCCGTCGCCGACTCCACGTCGCTCGGGAGCAGGGCGGCGAAGACGACGACCGCCGCGGACGCGATCAGCGCCGCCAGCAGGCCCCGTCCACCGTCGAGAAGTCCATATGCACGGCCCTGCGCGGAGCCGCCGCCCCACTCGCGCGTCGCCCGGATCATCGCGGACCAGAAGAGGAGGATCGTGGTGAGGCCCCACACGGCCCACAGGAGGTTCATGACGCCCGGGGACGGGATGCCGGCCAGGACCACGCCTCCCAGGCCCGTGGTCAGCAGGGCGACCGTCATCAGTCGACGAGCGGAAAACCGGTCGGCCAGCGGTCCCCCGGCGAAGTAGGCCGCGATCGCCACGATGCCGTAGAACGAGAACGCGGTCCCGAGCTGGAGGTTTGTGATCCCGAACACGTCGAGGAGCGTCGGACGGAACACGCGCGCCAGGACGAAGGGGAGCAGGAAAACGGTCTCGCCGGCCGCGATGAGGGCCACGAGAATCAACCCCCGCCGCCCGCCGGGGGTCTTCGACGCCAGTCGACTCACCGAGCGTCGATCATTCTTTCGAACTCCCCCGCTACAGCCCGAACAGCGGGTTCGTCGGCTCGAGCCCGAGCTTGACCCGGCCGGCCTCCTCGAGCCATACCGGCTGGACGACGATGTGCTGCAGGGCCGCGTGGATGTCGCGGTGGCAGCGTTCGAGCGTGCAGTCCGTGTAGAGCGCACTGGAACCGGCGACCTCGTACATGTCCGTCACGAGTGACCGACACTCGCGGGCCGTCGTGGTAGAGGCAGCCCACACGTCGGCGATGTCTTCCGCCGTCCATTCAGCGCCGGACTCGGCCAACCGCCAGAGGTTGCCGAGGGTGCCGTGCAGCACCCTGCGGAATGCGTCGATCCTGGCCCCCGCCGTCGCCACGAGAATCTGATTCGGCGAGCGATCGCGCAGGTCGGGTACCGCATCGACGGTGACCTTCGTGAGGCCGAGCGAAACGACGGCATCGACCGCCGCCTGAGCGATCCCCAGGCAGATGGCCGCGAGCCCCGCCGACATCGTGCAGGCGATCGGGACCCGGCCGATCGGTCGATCGAGGTGGCTCGGCTCCATTGGCGAGAAGGTCATCTCCGCGGAGACCACCATGTCGTCGACCACGACGTCATGACTTCCCGTGCCTCGAAGGCCGCCGACGTGCCATGTATCCACGATTTCGCATGCCGCTTTCGGCACGAAGGCCATGCGCATGTTGGGCGCACCGGGGGCGAGCATCTCGACCTCGCCATCCTTCATCACCATGTGCATGAGGCCGATCCAGTCGGCGTGCATGCACCCGGACACCAACGACCAGCGGCCGGAGAGGCGGTAGTGCCCGTTCTCCGTTACGGCGCCCCCGGTGGGACGGGTCGAACTCGCGTATTTCCCGGACGTATTCCCAAAAACCTCCTGCCTCGCCGTCCCCGACAGAAACCGGCCGAACAGGCAGGGAAGGGCGCTGTTCCACACCACCCAGGCCGCCGCCGCCTCCGCTTTCGCCAACTCTTCGTACACCTGCAGCGCGACCACCGGGTCGAGTTCCAGGCCGCCGAGGTCAGAAGGGAGGGCGAGACGAAACAGGTTCGATTCGACGAGCGCAGCGACGATCGACTCGGGAAGCCGGCGTTGCGCTTCGGTCTCCGTCCGCACCTCGTGAATCGCGGGGGCCAGGGAAATTGCGGTTGCAACGGCTTCGTGCGGCATTCGGAGCTCCACTGAAGAATGGATGTGAGTCGGCCTACCGCCCGACGTTGCGGGAACGGGTCGTCAGCCCTCGGCCTGCATCTCGGTCGCGATCCGCTGGACCTCGTCGAGTACACGGAGAAGGTTTCCGCTCCATATCATCCCGATCTCCTCTTCCGTGTAGCCGCGCCGCACCAGTTCGAGCGTCACGTTGAATGTCTCCGAGGCATCGTTCCAGCCGGTCACGCCACCGCCGCCGTCGAAGTCGGAGCTGATTCCGACGTGCTCGAGCCCGATCAACTCCACCAGATAGTCGATGTGGTCGACAAAATCGGCCACGTCGACCGGGTCTGCCTCGACTTCGGCCGCGATCCTGGGCGCCGCCGCCTCGCGTACCTCGGCCAGCCCGGCCATGTACGACTCGCGCACGTCATCCGACATCGCACGGATCGCCGCGTATCCCTCGACCATCTCGAAGCCCATCTCTTCCGCCACGGACGCCAGTACCGCGCTGGAGGCGTCTCGCCAGACCTGGTGCTTGGCACCGTCCACATAGGAGCGGAAGGCGACGGTCTGCACGACCCCGCCGTTCGCCCTGACCGCCAGGAGCTGCTCGTCGTCGAGATTGCGGCTGTGGTCGAACATCGCGCGGGCCGCGGAATGCGACGCGACGACCGGCGCCCGGCTGAGCTCGATCATCTGCATGATCGCGGCCTTCGACGGGTGAGAGATGTCGATCATGATGCCCCATTTGTTCATCTCTACGACCGCCTGACGGCCCAGGTCGCTGAGGCCGCCGTGGAGCCACACGTCGTCGCCTTCGCCGGTGTTCGAGTCGGAGAACTGGCTGTGCCCGTTGTGGGCCAGCGACATGTATCGCCCGCCCCGCTCGGCGAAGTCGCGGATGTTATCGAGGTCCAGCCCCACCTGGTAGGCGTTCTCGATGCCGATCATCGCCGCCTTCTTCCCCGAGGCAACGATCCGCCGGACGTCGTCCGAAGTGAGGGCCAGTTCGATGCGGTCGGGTGCGATCTCTTCCGTCAGCCTATGGATGGCGTCGAACTTCTCGATCGCCTGCGCGTGTGCGGCCGCGTACCCCTCGTCGGTCAACTCTCCCTGTCCCACGTACACGATGAGCCACGACACATCGAGCCCGCCGGCTTCCATCTTCGGCAGATTCACCTGTGTCGACAGGTCCATCGAGTAGTTCCGATCCGCCGTGAAGTTGGCCGGGCTGATGTCGTTGTGCGTGTCCAGTGTGATCACCCGCTCGTGAATCCCCCGGGCTCGCGCGACCAGAGCTTCCTCCGACTCGATTTCCGGGTCTGCCGCGTCCGCGATGGGGCCCCCGTCTCCTGAGCAGGCGGTAACCGCTCCGGCGACCAGAAAGGCAGCGATCTTCGAGCGGGCCGGGAAGCGTGTGAAGCGTGTAGGGACGAGCATGGAGCGATCTCTCCGTTTGTCGGGATCCGGGCGGGGTCGAGACACCGCCCGGATCCCGACTCTCAAGGTGCATCGAAGATGCTGGTCGCCGCCCCGGGTGCCAAGGAGTCTCGATAACGGCGTGGGATCCAGAGGACGCGCCCGTCGCCCCGAATCTTCGGCTCGGATCACCTCGTAACATCGGTCGAGAAACTACAGACCGCCGAAGGGGACGAGCGATGCTGGCACGAGTGATCCGCGACCTTCGATACAGCTTCCGCATGTTGAAGAAGAGCCCGATGTTCACCATCGCGGCGGTGTCCACGCTCGCGCTGGGGATCGGGCTCAACGCCGCGACGTTCTCCGCGGTCAGCGGCATCCTCTTCCGTCCGCTCGGGGGGACAGAGAGCCCCGACGAACTGGTGCAGATCTACCGTCAGTGGCCCGGCATGGAGTTCGGGGCGACGTCGATCCCGCACTACCAGGACGTCCGCGACCGGACGGGGGACGTCTTCGAGAACGTGGCCGCCTGGAATTTCGTGGAGATGTCGCTGGCGTCCGGTGGACGCAGCGAGCGCCTGCTCGGCATGATGGTCAGCGCGAACTTCTTCCAGACCTACGGCGTGAGAACGCAACTGGGGCGTCCGTTCATACCCGGCGAGGAGGACGAGGCGCCCGGGGCGCACCCCGTGATCGTGCTCGGATATACGTTCTGGCAGTCACGGTTCGGTGGAGACCCTTCGATCATCGGCCGCACGGTCAACCTGAACGGCAACCCGTTCGAGATCGTCGGCGTGGCGCCGGCCGACTTCAAGGGGCCGGTGAACTTCGCGGACTCGCCGCTCTACGTGCCCCTCATGATGCAGCGGCAACTTTCTCAGTTCGACATGATCGAGGCGCGCAGCAGCAACAGCATGACGGTCGTCGCACGACTGCGGGACGGCGAAACGCTGGAGCGAGCCGCGCAGGTGCTGGACAGAACGTTGCTTCAGCTTCGCGAGGAGTTTCCAGACGACTATGAGGGGCAGCTGGGCAACACTCTCGTCCTCCAGTCGGAGGCCGGGATCCATCCGTCGTTCCGAAACGCGCAACTCGGGATGAGCGCGGTCATCATGGTCGTGGTCGGGCTGCTTCTTCTGATCGCGTGCGTGAACGTGGCCAACCTGTTCCTGGTGAGGGCTCGAGAGCGGCGGCGTGAGATGGGCATACGTCTGAGCATCGGGGCCAGCGGAGGCGCGATCGTTCAGCAACTCCTCACCGAGAGCTTCGTCTTCAGCATGCTGGCGGGTCTTGCGGGTCTGGGCCTGGCGCGCGTCGCGACCGATCTGCTGAGCAACATCAGGCCTCCGATAGACGGACCGTGGGCTTTTCAGGTGCAACTCGACAACTCGGTGCTCCTGTTCACCCTGCTGGTGTCGGTGGCGGCGGGAATCGTCTTCGGCCTGGCCCCGGCGCTCCAGGCGGCGAACCCCGACACCCTCGCGGCGGTGAAGGGGGCGGCGACGGACCGCCCCGGACGATCGCGGGTGAGCAGCGCGCTCGTCGTCGTTCAGATGGCCCTGTCGCTGGTGCTTCTCATCAGCTCGGGGCTCTTCCTTCGAAGTCTCCAGGGCGCGACCGAGATTGATCCGGGCTTCGATCGCCCGTCCGGACTGGTTTTGACTTCGGTGGACCCGGGGCTCCAGGGCTACGACGACGCACGGGCGCGCGCGTTTCTCGATCGATTGCTGGAGGATGTCGGAGCGCTCCCGGAAGTGGAAGCCGTGGGCATGACGACGACGGTTCCGCTGGGTCTCGGAGGGCCCGATCGCGGGGTGTCCGTCTCGGGATACGAGTTCGCGGAGGGCGAGCGGCAGAGCCTCGACTATTCGATCGTCACCGAGGGATACCTCGAGACGATGGGAATCCGCCTCGTGGAGGGACGCACGTTCACGCGCCAGGATGACGAGTCGGCGTCACCGGTCATCATCGTAAACCAGCGGTTTGCCGAAAGGTTCTGGTCGGGCGAGTCGGCGCTCGGGAAAGTGGTCTCGACCGCCGGCGCGGACCGGGAGGTGGTGGGCGTCGTCGAGACGGGCAAGTATCGGAGCCTCGGAGAGGCTCCCACGGAATACATGTACCTCCCGCTGCGGGAGCAGTTTCGGACTGCGGTAGCCGTCGTCGCCCGAGTTCGCTCGACTCCCGAAACGGCGCTCCGCAGGATCCACGAGACGGTTCGGGCCATGGACCCCGACATGCCCGTGTACGATACGCGGACCATGGAGGACTACATGGGCATCGCGCTGCTCCCCGCGCGGCTTGGCGGGTCCGTCCTCGGGTTGTTCGGCGTGCTCGGCCTCATCCTCGCGGCGGTGGGGATCTACGGTGTGATGGCGTACTCCGTGGCGCAGCGCACCCGCGAAATCGGAATCCGGGTGGCGCTCGGGGCGAACCGGGGCCGGGTCCTCAGGCTGGTGCTCCGGGAGGGCATGAGACTGGCCGTCATCGGGACATTTATCGGCCTGCTCGCGGCGGCAGCGGCGGCGCGATTGGTGAGCGGCCTCCTCTACAACGTCAGCGCACTCGATCCGGTGGCGTTTATCGGCGTTCCGCTCCTCCTCATCGGAGTCGCGGCGGCCGCCGTCTACCTTCCGGCGAGACGAGCGGCCACTCTCGACCCGATTCGTGCCCTGAAGACCGAGTAGACGAGGACGGCGACTGCGCGCGAACCACAAGGGTTCTTCAGCGCCCCTGGTCGCCTGAAGGAGCCGGGCCTGCATACGTGGGCTTCACGCCCTCGAGCCGGACGCGCGGCAGGATGACGTCCTGGAACCTGGCGGTCTGCTGCAGGGGAATGAGGTTTGGGTCCCAGATGTCGTACTGGACGCGGTAGGGCAGCGCGAAGACCAATCGTTCGAGCGCGTCCAGCGCCTCCTCGGTCCGACCCAGCCTGGCCAGGGTCTGCGCGAACCCGCGGGCCGCATGTTCGGGCAGTAGCGACGGGTCTCCCGCCGCGAGGGCCTCCCCCATCATGCGGAAGTCGTCGGCGTCGGGCAGGTAGTCCGAGAACCGGTCGAGTGCCTCACGGTATCGGCCGTCGAACAGCATCAGGGTGGCCAGTACCGTCCGCAGGTAATGCATGTCGCCTGCGGTGTCGATGGCGAGGCCCTCCTCGAGAACCGCTTCGGCCTCTTCGTTTCGTCCGTTCATGTAGAGGACGAACCCGTGCACGTCGAGCGTGAGGGGCGAGCGGTCCAGCGCCAGCGCCCGGCCCGATTCGCGCAGTGCCTCGTCGAGTCGCCCCACACCCCAGAGCAGTTCCGAATACTGGAGGTGCGCCTCCGCGTCGTCCGGGTCGTCGGCGAGGGCCCGGAGGAGCTCGCGTTCCGCTTCGGCCCACTCCCAGCGGTCCCGGTGGATGTCGCCGAGGGCCACCCGCGCTGAGCTGTTGCGGGGGTCGAGCGCGAGGGCTCGCCGGGCAGCCGCCTCTCCCGCGGCCATGCTCTGCGCCCAGAACACGGAGTCTGTCGATTCGCCTCCCAGCCCCGTGTAGAACGGATGGGTCACGTGGGCCACCGCCAGCCCCGCCCATGCCGGCGCCCACATCGAGTCGCGGGCGAGGGCCGCCTCGAACAGCGCGACCGCCTCGCCCACTCCGGGGCCCCGTCTGCGCAATGCCGCGCGTCCGCTCAGATAGAGGTCGTGCGCTTCGGTGTCGAACGTCCCGGCGACGAGATCTTCGGGAGCGAGGCCGAGCGGGACGCGGAGGGCTTCGGCGACCGCCTCCGCGATCTCCGACTGGATGGCGAACACGCCCTCGAGCAGGCGATCGTACGACGTCGACCACAACCGGGTGCCGTCGGAGACGTTCACCAGCTCGACGGTGATTCGTAACTGATTACCGTCCTTCCGAACGGTCCCGGCGAGGAGGTGGGGCACGTGCAGTTCCGCGCCGACCCGCTGCATGTCGAGGTCGGTCCCCTTGTACGTGAAGGCGGAAGCGCGCGATGCAACCCTCAGTCCTCGAATCCGGGACAGGACCGTGAGGATCTCGTCGGAGATGCCGTCGCTGAAGTACTCCTGGTCGCCTTCGGGACTCAGGTCGAGAAACGGGAGGACGGCGATCGCGGGGCGCGGGTCGTCGGCCAGTTCCGTGTAGACGATGCCCCCTGCAGCCTCGCTTCCGGCTGCCGGATCGGTGCTCGTCGACTCGGACTGGCTCACGAACACGGACGACAACCCGGCCGCGGCGAACAGGGCGGCAAACGCGCCCGCGCCCATGATCACCGCGCCGCGCAGCGTGAACACGCCCTCGCGGCGGCGCAGGAGCACTGCGGCGACGACGATGGGGAGCCCGGCCGCGATCAGGATCAACGCCCCCCGCGGCAGCCAGACCGGCAACTGGAGCGCCTCGGTGATCGTAGCGGTGATCTCGAAGCCGACCCACGAGCCGGCGAGGTACACGCCCAGAACCTGCCACAGCGACCGATCCCGCAGCCACTCCCAGAACTCGTTCAACGGCGTTCCGGGTCCGACGTCGGGGGCAGGGGGTCGTGGAGCATGACCGAAGATGCGTCGGCGCGGGGAGGCCCGCCACGTTCCGGGAAACGGCGTGGCCCGTATCCTCGTGTCCGTTTCCGCGGTTCTCTACGCCTTTTCTTCCTCGGCTCTACGCGTCTTCCTCCGCGGATGGCGCTTCCGGCGGCAGCCTGACCACGCCGAGATCGGCGGCGAGGTCGATGAGCAGGCGCTCGACCGGCCCGAGGGCCGCCCGCTCGGCCAGGACCCGCCGCACGACGGACGTCGAGCCGGTATAGAGATTGTCGGCTCCCCGACTCATCATCGCCGAGATCCGGACCGGGTCATCGACGGTCCACACGTGTACGTCGCGGCCCAGTCGGTGCGCGGCGCGGATGAACCCCCGCGTTGCCAGAGAAGGGGGCACCGCATAGAAGTCTGCTTCGAGGCGGAGCGCGTCGCCGAGGGCGACGGTGAGCAGAAGGCCCATCCGCCACTCGGGCCGAAGCGCCTTCGCCTCGGCGATCCGGTCGTGAGCGAACGACATGAGCATCACCTGGTCCGCCATCCCCAGATCTTCCACGATCTCTATGACGCGCTCCGCGAGGCCGCGGTCGGGCCCGAAGTACTTGAGTTCGATGTTCACCCCGACCCGTCCGCGGGAGATCTCGAGGACCTCCTCCAGCGTGGGCGGGGAAATACCCCGAAACTCCGGTCCGAACCACGCCCCGACGTCGAGCGAACGAAGCTGATCCAGCGTGGCCTCCTCGACGCGGAGACCAGAGTTCGAGACGCGGTTCATCTCGCGATCGTGGACCACGATCACCTCCCCGTCCGCGGTCAACTGAACGTCGAGTTCCACCCAGTCGGCGCCAAGATCGATGGCTCGTTCGAACGCTGGAATCGTGTTCTCGGGCGCTTCGTATTTTGCCCCACGGTGCGCGGTGACGTCGGCGCGCGGATCGATCCGCACCCGATTGATCAGCGCGCTTGCGAGGACGATCACGCCCACTCCGGCACCCACCACGACGATGCGGCCGAGACGCTCCGCGAGCGGATTCCACCGGAGGTCGCCCAGTGCGTCGAGGCGTTCGAGCGGCCGCTTCGAAGCGGTCGATGGACGACCAGGCCAGTAAAGTCGCCGGATCAACACGACGTACGCCGCGGTCGACAGGATCAACGTCGCGACGTAGACCAGCAGGCTGATCGACGCGACGATCCCGGTGCCGGCGGCAACGATCGCGAGTCCGGCGTCGGGCCGGATGAGGACGCGTCCGATCAAACCGACCGCCGCTGCCGAAAGGCTGGAAACCCCGAACCCCGCGATCAGCCAGGCCACGTGCCACGTCGCCAGCGCCAGCAAACGGGAGCGAGTCCGCTCGTCGCTGGCCCGCAGCGCTTCACGGGGCGTCACCCCCTCGAACAGGAGAATCGGGAGCGCGAACGACCAGGAGAGCAGCCGCCGGACCACGAGCGCTCCCCCGACCGCCAGGGAGCTTCCGATCAGCGCCCCCGCGATCCAGTACTCCGGGGGTTGGACGGTGACGTAGAAGTAGATGTCGTACCGCGTGAGGAGGAGGGCGTAGACGAGTCCGGAGATCGCGAGAAACGGTGCGGCGAGCCCTGACAGCATTCCGATGAGCGCGCCCAACGACGTGGCCCGCCGGTTCAACACTGCCAGAAGAAAGGCACCCACCGTCGGTCCCGAGGCGAACGACAAGGCCGCGAGCCCCGCCTCGAGCGCTGAGTCTGCGCGTTGGGCGAAGACCGCGACCACCGTCT
>JBGMQU010000028.1:0-31182 GCA_048060725.1 Gemmatimonadota bacterium
AGTATCATCTGGACCTCGTACGGCCGGGTCTCTATCTGTTTGGCGGGGGACGGGGACATCCTCTTGGCCCGCTCCCCGATCCGGAGCCCGTGGCGTCAATTCGCGCGAGGGTTCTCGAGGTTCGTGAACTGCCTCCCGGTTCGACCGTCAGCTACGGTGCCACGTATACGACGGCAGGGGCCGAACGCGTCGCCACGGTGGGCTTCGGTTACGCCGACGGGTTGTCATGGACGCGGTCGAGCGGGGGTCACGTGTTGATCGGTGGCGAACGGGCCCCAATCCGGGGCCGAGTGTGTATGGATGTGATCGCCGTAGACGTTACGGGGGTGTCGCGTGTCCAATCCGGAGACGTGGTCACGGTTCTGGGTGAAGACGGTGCGGAAGCGATCGAGTTGAGAGATCTTGCCGGCCGCGGCGGGACGATCGAATACGAGGTACTGACAGGGTTGGGGGGACGGGTAGCCCGCGTGCAAGTGCGGTCGGAACCTCCTCCTGGCGAGAACCACTAGCGAGGCTGATGTCCGAAATAGATGAAGCGTTGATCGCGCAGGCATTGGCCGCGATGGCCCGTGCCTACGCGCCATATTCGGAGTTCAAAGTGGGGGCGGCGCTCGAGGCCGACGACGGTCGGGTCTTTCTGGGTTGCAACGTCGAAAACGTGTCGTATCCCGTCGGGATGTGCGCCGAGAGAGTCGCTCTCGGGCACGCGGTCGCGTCGGGCGCGCGTCATTTCCGCCGGGTCGCGGTAGCGTCGAGCGGCGCGAAGGTGGCCTCGCCGTGCGGGATGTGCCGTCAGGCGCTCGCCGAGTTCGGGGTGGATCTCGAAGTCATCGGTGTCGCGGGAAATGGCGATGTCCGCCGCTGGTCGCTGGCCGAGTTGTTGCCAGCCGACTTTCGGCTGAACGAAGCCGACCCCGACGGGGTGGCCCGGGGGGACGCATGACGGTGCGTCTGAGTCGATTGTCCGTGCCGGCGGTTCTGTGCGCGGCCGGGTTGAGCGCCCTCACCCTGACGGCGTGCGTCGAAGATCCCCTGGCCCTGGATGCCAAGTCGGCGCCCGGCGCGAGTGCGCAAACGCGCGACTTCACGCTTCGCGCGGACGAGCTGCCCGCGTGGCGAGACACGTCGTACGTGGGGTTCTTGCTACCGAACCAGTCGGGGTTCCGACTCATCTCGAATACGAGTGACCGGTCTGCCCGCATCATCGGGACGCTGAACGTCCCCGACACCATCAAGACGTTTTCGGACACACTGCCGGCCCTACGATTCGACAGCGTGACCGTGCGCCTTGCCGTCGACACGGTCGATTCCCGGTTCACTTCGTTCCCCGTCACGTTCCGGATGGTCGAGCTGAAGCAGGGCTTCCAGGAAGAGTCCGCCAACTGGGTACAGGCCGCGCCGGGCCAGCCGTGGACGACCCCCGGCGGGGACCTGGGCATACAGCTCGCATCTACCGAATTGACCGAAGTGAGCGACAGCATCGTGTTGCGTCTCGATGTCAGCGAAGATTCGTTGATGAAGGCGTGGCGCGAGTCGGACGGTGAACCGGGGTTCATCTTCCTCGTCGAAGGCCCCGAGACCGTCCTCAACGTCCGGTCGGTCATCTTCCGGTACGAAGCGCTTCTGCAGGGACGGGAAGTCCCGGTCAATCAAACCCAGCAACCCACGACCGGCACGTTCATCATCGACCCGCCACCACCGCCCATCGGTCTCGCCCTGCGGATGGGGGGGCTACCGGCGACGCGGTTCTACATCGACTTCGAGATCCCGTCATCGCTGGATGGCATCCCGCTGGAGGATGCCGTGATCAATCATGCGGAGCTCGTGTTCACGCCCTTGCCGCCTCCGGCCGCCCCGTTCCCGCTGGAGAAAATTCTGTCGAGCCGACTGGTAAAGCTCCTCGCGGACCCGTTCGTTTTCGGAGAGAAGACGCCCATCGGCACCTCGCCGCTCACGTTCGTGCCGCTCGCGGCGGATTCGCTCGCGACCGGTCGGGAGCTTCGGTACGAGATCACCGTGCTGATTCTCCGCGCTTCCCGAGCAGGGGAACGGAGGATTCGGCTCGGGTTCAGAGGTGACCCGGACGGGCAGACCTTCGGATTCTGGGAGTTCGGATCGATCGAGTCGGTTCCCGCGTTGCGACCCAGGCTCAGGATCATTATCACGCCGCCGCCGAAGTTCGAGGTGCCCGGATGAGGCTGGTGCCCCGGGGGCGCGTTTTGCGGTTGGTGACGTTCGGGCTCGCGGCCGGGCTGGGCGGGGTGATGGCGGCGCGCCTGAGCGCTCAGACGAGCGCTGCGATCGGGCTCGGGTACCCGGTACCGCCGATCGACGCACGGGCCGTCGGGATCGGCGGCACCGGCCTGGGTCTGATCGGGAGCAGCTTCTCGCTGATCAATCCTGCCGACATGCGACAGCACGAGAATCCCGGGTTCGGTCTGGCGTTCGCCGCCGAGGGTACCAGTGTGAACGGTCTCGAGAATCCGCTCGAGAGCGGGCGGCACCGGTTCAACCTGGTCCGGGCCGTGGCGCCGTTTGGAGACTGGGCGTTCGGCATCGCGTTTGGAGGGGTGTTTGATCAGGACTGGTCCGTCCGCTTCCTTGATTCACTCGTTCTCGAAGACGGCGTCGTGCCCTTCGAAGAGACGCGGGAGCACGATGGCGGGATCTCCACGATCGATCTGTCCGCGGCTCGCTCGCTCGGTCCGCTCGCGGTCGGGTTCACGGCGCAGCGGTTCACGGGGTCGCTGCGTCAGACCTTCAACCGGACGTTCGACGCGCCGCGCGGGAGGGCGCCTTCCCTGGGTGCGGCCGGGGGGACTCAGACGCTCGCCTACGAGGGGTGGCGGTTCCGAGGCGGGTTGGCGTTCGAGCTGAGCGACCGGGTCATGCTGAGCGGTGCGGTCTCGCTCAAATCGACCCTGAGGGCCATACCCGACGGGGACAAGGAGGCGCTCGGAGAAGTCCAGTTCCCCACGACCTTCGACCTGGGCGGCAGCGTGAAGCCGTTCCCGCAGCTCATGCTTGCGGGGTCGGTTGGCTGGGGCGCGTGGTCCTCGGTCGGGGATCTCGGCGACGCTCGATCGCACGACATCGTGCAGTTCGGCGGCGGTCTCGAGTACGACGGACTGCGGTTGATCGGAGGCCAGTTTCCGCTGCGATTCGGGTACCGTCGCGCCGATCTGCCCTTCAGCAACGGGGATGTGCCGATCACCGAACGAGCGCTTACCTGGGGGCTCGGCTGGGTGTTCCGCCAGGGCGTCGCCGAAGTGAATGTCGGATTCGATTTCGGGACGCGGACGAACTTTGCGAGAGAAGGTGTGGAGGAATCATTCCGTCGGATGACGGTTTCCTTCGCTCTCCGCCAACTCCCGCGCTTCTAGCGTGGTGTGCCGCGAATCGCTTTCCGCTACCTGACCCGGGGTGGGCGAGCCAGCGACTCCAGTGCGGCGTCGATCCGCTCGGCGAACCGGTCGGCGTGCGTGGCCGGCCAGTCGTGTCCTTCGTCCACCTCGAGAAACTCGTACGCTGCCGTGCTCGACGGTCCGAAATACCCGTCGTACTCCCGGCGTCGGTACATCTCGTCCCTCCGGCAGAGATACACCACGGCGGCCTCCGCGCGAGCCGGCCGGGTACCCGGATCGTCGTTCAGGGCGCTCGTAATCGAGAACAGAGCCCGTGGGCTACGCACTGCCTTCACGATGTAGTCCCGCGTCGTTCGTAAGGCATACGGAACGGCCGCCCGTCCTTCGAGCCCGACGTATTCACGAAGCTGCAGCACCACGGCCCTGCCGAACGTGTGGGGAAGGGCGACGCGGGCAGGCACCGAAGGGGCGCAGGCGATCGCCGGACCCGGGTGAAGGAGGGCGAGGAGGCCACCGAACGAGTGTCCCGCCCGCGGGGCACCCGGCGCGACCTGCTCGCAGACCCCGTTCACGACACGCAGGTACTGTTCGATGCTCGTCGGGAGGTCCGCCCGCCCGCGGAAGGAAAGGTCGAGAACGACGATCCGACGTTTGCGCGCCGCGAGCGCCAGTCCCCGGGCGTATTCCTGCGGGGCGCACCCGAGGCCTGGCAAAAACACTAGCGTGTCCGTACCCGAGCCCCAAGTTTCCACCGGCACTTCGAGGCCCTCGGCCTCGTACGTTTCTGCTGGCACGCCCGATCGTATGGGGCACGCGTATCGTCAGCAATGGAATCGACTCGAACGGACCGAAGCCGGCAGCGAACAGATGCCACAGGGATTGATCCAACTCGACACCAGGGGGAGACCCGCGTCGCCAACACCTCCGCGGCCACACGGGCGGCGCCTCTACATCGAGACGTACGGCTGTCAGATGAACATCAACGACACCGAATTGATGCAGGGGCTGCTCGCGGATCGAGGCTTCGTACGGGTCGAGGACCCGGCGGACGCGGACGTCGTCCTCATCAACACATGTGCGATTCGTGAACATGCCGAACGTCGTGTCACGGGGCGTATCGGCCAGCTTCAGCAGCACCGGAGGACGAATCCCGACCTCGTTCTGGGCGTTACGGGATGCATGGCCCAACGTCTCGGCCCCCGGCTCACCGGCCCCTCATCGGGCGTGGATTTCGTCGCCGGGCCGGACGCGTACAGGGGGCTCGGGGATCTGATCGAGGCCATTCAGGAGAACGCGATCGGACGGGGACAGAGCCTGCTGGAGTTGGACGGCGCCGAACAGTATGAGGGCGTACAGTCGGTGCGTGCGTCGGGCGTCAGCGCCTGGATCACGGTCCAGCGTGGCTGCGACCATCGGTGCACGTTCTGCATCGTTCCGTACGTCAGAGGGCCCGAGAAGAACCGGGAGCCCGCGGCGATCCTCGCGGAAGCGCGCCGCGCGGCCGATCAGGGGTATACGGAAGTCGTCCTCCTCGGTCAGACCGTGAACTCGTACCGGTCCGGAGACTGGGGCTTCGCACGATTACTCCGCGCGGTCGGGAAGGTCGAAGGGATTCGACGGGTGAGGTTCACGTCGCCGCACCCCAACGACGTAGATGAGGAACTGCTCCGTGTGATCGCGGACGAGGAGGCGGTCTGCCGACAGTTACACCTGCCGGTGCAGTCCGGATCGGATCGAATCCTCAAGCGGATGGTCCGGCGATACACTTCCGAATCGTTCCTGAAGATCGTCGACCTGGCGCGCGAAGTGATTCCGGACCTGGCGTTGTCCACGGATGTCATCGTCGCGTTCCCGGGCGAGACAGACGCCGAGTACGAAGACACTCTGAGCCTGATGGAACGGGTGCGGTTCGACGAGGCGTATCTGTACAGGTATTCTCTTCGCGAGGGCACGCCAGCGACCCGACTCCCCGAAGAGGAATTCATCGACGACGACGTCGGTTCGGACCGCCTGCAGCGATTGATCGGGCGTCAGCGAGAGATCCAGCGCGAGATCGCGGAGGCCGAGGTTGGAGGAACCCGTGAGGTATTGGTCGAGCGACCGGCGCGGTCGGAGGGCGACATGCTGGGGCGTACGGAGCAAAACAAGGTCGTCGTGTTTCCGGCCGACCCGAACACGGTGGGCGAGTACGTGGACCTGATTCTCACCGGCACGACGGGCGCGACGTTCTTGGGTGTGCAGTGCGCCTGACCTCCCGGTTTCTCGCGCTGGCTCTGGTCGTCCTCGCCGCGTTCTGGTTTACGGCCGAGAACGCCGGTGAGATGGTGTTCATCGACCTGGTACTCTTCCGTCTGCGCGTGTCGGTCCCCCTTCTGGTCTTCGGCAGCGTGCTCGCCGGGATGGGCCTCGCTCTGTTCGTCGGGTGGCGGGCCGACCGAAGGGCAAAGCAGTTGGCGGCGCCCGCCGAGCGGTCACTCCTGCAGGACCGTCAGGAGTTGTTCGACCCGAGCATGCCCGGGGTCGAGATGCGGGAGCAGGATCCAGGGGAGCACCGCTGATTACTTGACCGGGGGTTGAGGCGTCCCTCCACACTGATGCGGATTTCGTCCATTTTTCGAGCGAGGTCGCATCGCCCCGATCCCTTCCGTCGCCGCCGCCGCGGTCAGTCTCGCTATCGGCACCCTGGGCGGCCTGTGGCTGTCCGCGTTTCCGCCGACGCCGGTGGTCGGTTTTCCCTGGCTGTTCGCCGGGCTGACCGTGGTACTGCTCGTGGCGGGGATCGAGGCCGCGCGCGCTCCGCGATTTCCGTTGGCCCTCGTGGGCCTTCTGTGCGTGGTCGGGGTCGCATCCGGGGCCACTGCGGGTTCACGTAGCCGATCCTCCTGTCAGGCCTCTCTGTCGGGCGGCCGCCCGGTCATCGCCGTCGGATCGCTGCAGGATCGGGTGCCTCGGCTCGTAGCGGGCAGCGGCGCATCGCGAGCCAGGGTGAGCCTCGCCGGCACGACCATTGTCGCGGACGGGCGGCTCTGTGACCTCGGCGCGGTGCGGATCACGTTGCCGCTCGCGGATCGGCCGCGGGGCGCGGGCGATCGCGTACTCGTCAAGGGCGTGTGGCGGCGATCCGGTGAAGGCCGGTTGCCGCGGTCCATCGATCGATACGGGGTTCTGTCGGCAACTTCCGTCGAGCCCGTCGGCAGCGGGAAGGGGAATGCAGGCCCTGGCGTCCGATTACGAGCGACGCTGGCCCGCCGCCTCGAAGAGCGGCTTCCAACATCGGATATCGCGGCGGTCGGCAAGGCGCTGTTGCTCGCGGACAAGACCACTCTGTCGCGCGAGGTGCGCCAGCGCTTCATCGATGCCGGCGTCGTTCACCTGCTCGCGATCTCCGGGCTCCACGTGGGAATGATCGCCGGGTCCATCGTTTGGGTCATCGGAGTGGTAGAGCGACGTCCCCGCAGGTGGATATGGGCGGCGATCATGGTCACCGGATACGTGGTGATGATCGGCGCCCCGCCGGCGGCCACGCGGGCCGCGCTCGTCTTCTGGGGTCACGCGTATTGCCGGTGGCGCGACCGGCCGGCAAGAATCTCCGATCTCGCAGGCGCTGCGGCGCTCGTCGCGATCGCGGGCGATCCACTTCTGGTCACCGACCCCGGGTTCCAGCTGTCCTTCGCCGGATTCGCCGGAGTGATCGTCGGTCATCGCGTCGGTGCGCGGGTCGCCGACGGGATCCGGTCGAGAGGCCCGGGCGCCGAGTCGCGGTCGGCTCAATGGCGGCGACGTATCGCCACGCTGACGGACGGTCTTGTCAGCAGCGCCGGGGCGTTCGCGCTCACGGCGCCGATCGCCGCAATGCACTTCGGCCGGGTCGTGGCCACCTCGATCCCCGCAAGCCTCGCGTCGACGGGTCTCGTGGCGCTGGCGATCCCCGCCGTCGCGGCGACCGCGCTGCTCCCGGACCCCCTCGGCAGTCTCGCCGGAAGCGCGGCCGGTGCGCTTCTCGTCGCGCTGACGGGGGTCGCGGACGCGTTCGCGGGAGTCCCGCTGCGGTGGCGTGTGACGGCGACCACCGGCTGGTTCTGGGTGCTCTGCGCACCGCTCGTCGCAGGGCTCATCAGGGCCAGGCGGACGCACCGCGTCGGATACGGACTGGCGCTTGCGCTGACGCTGACGGCCGTTGTGGTCCGACCCACCGCGGTGCGCCTCGCCGGGCGCGGCACCCCGCTTCTTTGCCAACTCGACGTGGGGCAAGGCGATGCGACCGTGGTAAGAACCGGGGCGGGGCGGTGGCTCGTGTTCGATTCCGGCCCGGGAACGAGCATCATGGAGGGGCGTGCGGCCGGGTCGCAGGAACTCCGCGTCGGTCTCGGTCGCTCCGATGCGGGGCGCGACGTCATCGTGCCTTTCCTGAGGGCGCAGGGTGCGCGCGAGATCGAGCTTCTGGTCCTGTCTCACCCACACCTCGATCACTTTGGGGGGAGCGGGGCGCTTTTCGAGCGCTTCCGCGTGCGGAACGTGCTCGACCCCGGGGTTCCGCAGCCCAGCGTAGCCTACCTTTCGTTTCTCGAGCGAGTGGACGACGAGCGAGCGGTGTGGGTCCGCGGCACCGCCGGCGACGTCCTCGCGATCGACGATCTGGAACTGAGGATCCTCTGGCCGGGCCCCGAGCCGGGGACGGACGCGAACAAGACGAGTCTGTCGTTTCGCCTCGAGCTCGGCGCCCTGTCGTACGTGAACACGGGAGACGCACCCGCCGAGGCGGAGCGAGCGATCCTCGGGCGCGTCGAGCCCGGGTTGCTGCGGGCGGATCTGCTCAAGCTTGGACATCACGGAAGCAAAACATCGAGCTCGATGGCCTGGTTGCGGGCCGTAAATCCCGAAATTGCCGTGATGTCTCTGTCCCGCGACAATCGTTACGGGCACCCGCATGCCATCACGCTCGCGCGGCTCGACTCGGCCCATATTCGACAGGTGTGGCGGACCGATCGCGATGGCTCGCTGTGTATCGAAGTCACCGCGGACGGGTGGCGAATCGTCTCCGCACCGTAGTCGGACGCCGCCCGGTCGCTTGACTCGCCAAAAGGGTGGCCCCTAATCTGCGCCGATCTCCATATCATGCGTGCGGCCAGGAGGGCCTCGCAGACTGGCTTCAGGGAACAGGTGAACACACCGTGTCTGACCCGATCGTCACCGTCGAGCACTTCATCTCCGCCCAGGAGCGCGAGCACCCCCATGCCACCGGGGCGCTTACCCACATCCTGCGGCAGCTGAGCCTGGCAGCCAAGATCATCTCGCGGTCGGTCAACAAGGCCGGATTGGTCGAGATTCTGGGCATGGCGGGCCGCCAGAACGTTCACGGCGAGGAGGTGAAGAAGCTCGACGAGTACGCCAACGATGTCCTTGTCGACGTGCTCCTGCGCTGCGGCAGCGTGTCTGGGGTCGCGTCCGAGGAGGAGGAGGAGATCCTCACGGTTCCGGAGGCGTACGAGGCCGGACCGTACGTGATCGCTCTCGATCCGCTCGACGGCTCCTCGAACATCGAGGTGAACATCTCCGTCGGAACGATCTTCTCGATCCACAGGAAACGCTCTGAAGGTGGACGAGATGCACAGCCGAGCGACTTCCTGCAGCCGGGTCGTGACCAATGCGCCGCGGGGTATATCCTCTACGGCTCCTCCACGATGCTGGTATTCACGACGGGCGCCGGCGTGCACGGGTTCACGCTGGACCCGTCGATCGGCGAGTTCCTGCTGTCGCACCCGAACATGCGAATTCCGGATCCGGGCGAGCGTATCTACTCGGTCAACGAGGGGAACGCGACCGAGTGGAGCGACGAGCAAAAGGCGCTCGTCCGGCGATTCAAGGGCGAAGAGGGTGGGGAGGCGCCGTTCTCCGCCCGCTACGTCGGGTCGATGGTCGCCGACTTCCACCGCACGCTTCAGTACGGCGGAATCTTCATGTACCCCGCCACGCGCACGAAACCCGAGGGGAAGCTGCGGCTGCTCTACGAGGTGGCACCCATGGCGTGGGTCTGCGAGCAGGCGGGGGGCGCCGCGACCGATGGACGAGCCCCGTCGCTCGACATCCAGCCAACCGCAATCCACCAGCGCGCGCCCGTCTTCATGGGATCGACGGCATACGTAGAGTTGGCCGGTAGGGTGCTGGCCGGGGAGTAGGCGGAGGGAGTCGGCTACGCGCCGTACTCCTTCAACAGCCTTCTAGCGACGCGAGATCTGCCGCGACGTCGTCGAGTAGCGCCCGCTTTTCATCGTGATGCAGGAACGCGCTCTCGAACCCGAAGCGAATCATGCCGGCGATCTCGTCGAGCCCGAACGCCAGGTATTTCCACGCCCGGACGTACTCCTCCGTTACGGTCGTTCCACTCATGAGCCGATTGTCGGTGTGCAGGCTGACTACGAGGCCCCGATCGAAATATTCCCGAACCGGGTGGCTGCCATAGTCCGCCACGGCTCGCGTCTGGACGTTGCTCGTGAGACATATTTCGAGGGGAATCCGAAAGTCGTTGACGTAGGTCATCAGGTCGGGGTCATCGATGAGCCGTGTTCCGTGTCCGATCCGCTGGGCCCCGCAATAGTGGATCGCCTGGTGGATCGATTCGGCGCCGTACGCCTCGCCCGCGTGTATGGTCGCACCGATGTTTGCGTTGCGAACCTGGTAGAAGGCGTTTTTGTGTTTCTTGGCGGGATAGTTGTACTCTGCCCCGGCGAGATCGAACGCCACGACCCCGCGGTCTTTGTAGGCGATCGTCAGGTCGGCCAGGTCGCGTGACACATCGGGGTCCATGTTCCGGATGCCGCAGATGATCAGGTTCGATCGAATTCCGAACTCCTCTTCCGCTCGTCTCATTCCACGCAGTGGTGCGTCGACGGTTTCGGGAAGGGGCAACCCGGCTTCGGTGTGAAGGATGGGGGAGTAGCGAATCTCCATGTACCGGACGTTCTCTTCCGCGGCGTCCTCGCACAGTTCGTAGGCGATACGCTCGAGTGCCGCCGAGCGTTGCATGACCGAGAGTGTCACGTCGAAGCGGGCGAGATAGTCCTCGAGATTCGCTGCGTCCCGGACGAACATGTACTCGTTCAATTCGTCGACGTCGCGGGTCGGGAGGTCGACTTCGTACTCGGTGGCAAGCTCGACGATGGTGCCGGGTCGGGCGGATCCGTCGAGGTGGACGTGCAGCTCGGTCTTCGGGGTCGCGTGAATCAGGGCGCGGATTTCTGCTTCGTTCAACGTTCGCTCCGATTTTCTATTCGAGATTGAAAGATAACCACTCACGCAAGCTGTCGGGCCGACACTTCCGCCAACGTTGTGTGAAGACCGGGGCCGGCGTGTAGCTTCCCGGTATGGAAGAGGGGCGAAGACATCGGATCGTTACGGTGCCGAGCCGATTGCGGGAGCGGGGGGCGCTGATTCGCTTCGCGGGGATGGCCGGCTTGCTCTGGTTCGCGGCCTCGGCGGCCGCGATCGGGCTGCACCTCGCGGCGCCGGGCTCCGCCTGGCACGACGATACACTGCCTGTGATGGCGAGACTCTCGATGATCGGTTTCGAGATCTTCCTCCTCGCTTATCCGAGTCTCATCGCGACCATCGCCGTCTTCGCACTTCTCGGTCGACCTGACCGCGCGAATCCCGCCGGCCGGGTCGGCTGGGTCCGGCGAGCGACGGCTGTTCTGGTCGTGGCGCTACCGGCTGTCGCATATGGGGCGTCCTGGGCCCTGTTCCGCAGCGCCGGTCAGTTCCTGGGGCAGTCGACCCTGCTCCTGTGGTGGGGGAGCCCGCTGCAGATCGCGCAACATACGGCGCAACTCGAGCCGCTCACTCCGGTCTTCGTCACCCTGGGCGCGTTCGCGTTCGCGGTTGCAGTTGTAGAAGGTCTTCGAGCGGCGCGATCGCGTCTGAGGGGGCGCGCGGCGTATGCGATCACGATGGCGGCGGTCCTCATGATCCCGGCGAGTCTGATGCTCCCGAGCCTGATCGGGTGGGATTCGGTAGACGGGTTCGTCCGGGCCCGTCGCGCGACCGCGACGGGGCCGCTGCTCCGGCTGGCGGCCGACTTCCAGTCACGGTCGGCCGCGAACGCCGACCCGATTTTCAAGGCCGTGATACCCGTCACGGACGTCGCTCCGTTGATCACGCTGGAGGAATACGCCACCGGTATTCCGGCGGCCGCATTGTCCGACTCCGCTCTGCGTTCCAACGTCCTTATCGTGGTCGTCGAATCACTGCGACCCGACCAACTCGTCGCGTTCGGCGGGGCCAGAAGCGCGATGCCGACCGTCGACGGACTGGCCTCGACAGGGGTGCGCTTCCTCCGCCACTACACGCAGGCCAGTCACTCGGACTACGCCGACCCGACGATTCTGTCCTCCCATTTTCCGCTGCGATCAGCGACGTACCACATCTATCCCGAATCGCCGCCGTATCCGCGCGTTCTCATCTACGACATCCTGGCCGCACTCGGGCACCGGGCGGCGATCTTCTCGTCACAGAACGAGGGGTGGGGTGGAATGAAATACTTTCTTGATACCGGTAGCCTCGATCGGTTCCTTCACTCCGAGACCTATGAGGGAGAGACCTACGTCCCCGACCGTGACGGGGGATTCGCGAGTTGGGCCTCCGGCTCGAAAAAGTCGGGGAAGATCGACGACCGGTTCACGGTCGGAGAGGCGATCGACTGGATCGGAGAAAGCGACGTTCCGTTCGTGGCGTACGTGAACCTCCAGAACAGCCATGTTCCGTACGTCGTTCCGGCGGACTTCGACGCACCCTTCGGTAGCGGAAAGGTTTCGTTCCCGATCCGGTTCGGGTCGTTTCCACCGGATTCGGTGGATGCCGTGAAGGACCTCTACGCGAGCAGTCTCGCCTACGTCGATTCACAGATCGCCCGACTGGTGGAGTTCCTGGACGAGAGCGGAAGACTGGAGAACACGATCGTGATCGTGACGGCAGACACCGGGCAGGCGTTCTACGAGCACGGGTTCACGTCGCACGGCAGTGCGCTGTACGATGAGGTCATGCACGTCCCACTGGTCGTCGTGGCGCCGGGGCTCGAGCCGAGTGATTACACCCTTCCATCGCAGCACGTCGACATTCCGCCTACCGTGCTGGGTCTCCTCGGTCTACCGGCGCACCCGGGCTTTCAGGGCGACGACCTGTTCGGCCCGGCAGCCGACGATCCCGACCGGCCGCTGTTCCTGGTGGGTCAGGCGCTCAAGAACCAGTACGGCATCGTGAGGGGAGACTGGAAGCTGATTTTCGACGCCTTCACGGGCACGTACGAGTTGTACGACGTGATCGAGGATCCCGGAGAGCTGAACGATCTGTCGACGTTGCGGCCAGACGTGATGGACGATCTCGCGCTGCTTCTGCACGCCTGGAGGAAGGCACAGCTGTCGTACTACGATTCCCCCGCGGCCTTCGAGGTTTCCTACCCTCCCCGGGTGACCGGCGCGACCCTGACGTCGCCGGGAGACGCTGACCCGGACTGACTCGGTCGGGCCTCCGCGTCGCGTCGAGGCGATTCCGGCGGGACCGAGCCCGCGGGTGGGGGAAGCTCGTACACCCGGTGCAGCGAGTCGGTGCTCGTAAACCGAAGGGTCGGCAAGCTGGCGTACTCCGGACCCGAATAGAGGGCCAACACCCGCTCGTAGAACGCGCCCACGGAAGCGCGTTCCCCAAAGCCTTTGAGCGGATCGAAGATCAGATAGCGGACACCCAACGCCGCCATCGCTTTCTGTGCGAGACGGGGGTCTCCGATGTCCGGGATCGCCTTTCCGACCGGGTAGAAATACGTCCATGGGCGGTGGAACCACGGTCGCACAGCCCGGCGACCCGTGTACAGGTAGTACATCGGATCGAAGGGGGTGGCCAGGATGTCGGATGGCGAAGTGTTCGCCCGCACCCAGTCGAACGTCTCGTCGTAGCCGGCCCACTCCTGGCGAACTTCCGCCGGATGGTTCCTCAGGTACGAAGCGACCCACCCGCTCGTCACGAGCAGGACCGCGACGATCGGAACGATAGCGAGACCACGCCCGAGAAATCGGATCCGCGCGTCACCCGCTCGATCGCCCCACCTGAGGAGTTCTCGTGTGCCGAGGATCAGACCCAGGGGCATAAGGGGCACGATGGGGAGCAGATAGCGAGCAGGATGAAATGGCCAGAGCAGCACGAGGGTCAGGTATCCCAGAGCGAACCATACGTAGATGCCCAGTCGCTGCTTGAGGTGCCGCGCGAGTCCCCAGACGATCAGCGGGTAGACGAACGGTCGGAGGCCCGGGGCTGCCGGCAGACTCAGGGATCGATCGAGGGTTTCCATGATGTAGCGGGCGTTGCCGAGGATGATGCCCGGCGCGGACGGGTCGCCCCCCAGCCACAGGGCCGGGACGGACGGTTCATAGCGGGTGTAGTACGCGAGCAGGGGATTGTCCGATGGAGGGACATTCATCCATTTGAACACCAGCCACGGCAGGGCGATCGCCGCGACCAGCCCGACGAACAGGGCGAGTTCGGGGAAACGGCGACGATAGGCCAGGGGAATCGCGACCGCGAGCACGAGTGGCGCTGCGGCCTGCCGTATCAAGAACGCCGCTCCGATCAGGACTGCCAGGAGCACGATGCTCCGCCGCGAGACCGGGCGCGGCGTGTTCGAGGTCGACCGGAGCGCGAGACCTTCACCGGCGCACACGATCGCGAGGACCAGCGCCAAAAACGGAAGGTCCGTGAGCGCATAGTCGGCCCAGGGAAGGACTGTCGGGCCGAGGCACAACAGAAAGGCAAATACGACCTGCCACGGCTCCCCGGGTCCCACCTCGCGGGCGTACCACGTCGCCCCGGCGAAACCGACGAGCACCAGCGAGACGACGCTGATCCCCTTGATCAGCCAGATTGCATTCGGGAATCCTCCTCCGACACGAAGCGCGACCGCGACCAGGGCAGAATACAGCGGCGGATACTTCGTCTGCGCGGGCGTTCCCGGCAGGCTCGCGAGTCGGTTGCCGTTCCCCTCCACCATCGATTGGGCCACCGATACGTACAGGCCGTCGTCGTGGAACAGACCCACGACATCGGGTTGGATTGCGAATGCGCCGACGACTCCGATGCCAAGGCCCACCAGGACCGTAGCCCAACGCACGGCTGCGCCCGATGAACCGGCGAGCGAGGTCAGCCGCTTCCCGCGGCGATCCACCGGCGATCGCGGGGAACGTCCAGCGGCCGCGGGCGACCTTCCAGGTAGTCGACCAGGGCATCCACGTCGATGATACCCGTTTCGACGATGTCGGAGCCTTCGAGAAACATCGTGTAGCCGCCCCCGCCGACGGCCATGAAGTCGTTTACGGTGACCGAGTACGTGCCGGCCGGCTCGATCATCGTTCCGTCGTCGAGTCGCGCGCTTCGGATCCGTGACCCGGCGTCGTCGTCGGGGTCGTACGTGACGCGCACCCCACTCAACTGTGCCTCCGCCCCCTCGTCCGACATCCCGTGTTCGAGTGACGCGAGCAACAGTTCACCGGAGAGCCTCATCGTCACGAGGCGGTTGCCGAACGGCTGAAGCTCGAAGAGGTGCTCATAGGTAATGTCGCCCGCGGGGAGCGACCGTCGGATCCCCCCGCTGTTCATCAACGCCACCTGGGTCCCGGTGGCGGCGCGCTGTGCGTCGGCGATCAAACGGCCCAGCAGGAGGTCTCCGCGCCGCGGCTTCGAGATCGGGGAGGAGAGGGTCGTGACGACGCGGCTCGAAACACCCGACACTTCCACGCGGTATCCCTCGACCAGGGCCGTCAACTCCGGGTCGGGATCGACCTCGTCCACATACGCCGGCCGAACATCGATCAGGCGCGCGCTGACCACGCCCTCGGCGTCACGGTCGATACGACCGAGCCCGAACGATGTCGTGTTCGCGTACGATTGCACGACGGGAGCCCCGTCGATCTCGAATTCGATGGGTGAGTGCGTATGCCCCGTGACGGCGTAGTCGAAGCGCTCCCGCGTGGCGGTCAGCGCGTCGATGGCTTTCCCTCTGCACCCGCTGCCATCACAGAACCCGCCCTCGTGCATGACGGCGACGACGAAGTCGACTCCCGCCGCCCGCACCTCGGGGATGTAGCGGTCGAGCGCCGCGGAGATCGAGCGGAACTCGAAGTCCACGACGTTGATGGGGCGCGATGTCGTGGGAGTGGACCGCGTCGTCATCCCGACGAAGCCGACGCGCACCCCGTCTTTTTCGACGATCTCCCACGGCCGAACCCAGGCAGGATGGTTCCCGGTCGTACGCTCGTAGATGTTGGCGCCCAGAAACGCGAACTCGGCCTGGGCGATGCGCTGGCGGAGCACGTCCACGCCCCAGTCGAACTCGTGGTTCCCGACCGCCGCCGCATCGTAGCCGATCGCGTTGAACGCCTCGATCGTCGACGCGCCATCGGTGAGGTTCGAGATCAGCGTGCCCTGCATGATGTCGCCGCCAGATACGATGAAGAGCGGACACTCGGGGGTTTCTCTCGCGGCCCGACGGGCGTATCCCGCGATCGCGGCCGATCCGCCGACCAGACGTCCGCTCGACCAGCTCTGCTCCGCCGGCAGCAGCCGGCCGTGGGTGTCGTTCGTGGAGAAGATCCGGGCGCACACGGGCCCGCTTGATCGAGAAGCCGTCGCGCCGCGGTCGCCCCCCGCGGCGCATGCCGCGGCGAGGAGTGCGACGACGTGTACTGCCGAGACGGGTCGTCTCGGGCGGATCATGCGCGTTGGAGCGCGGCCTTCCGCTCGAGATCCACGAGCGGGGCCTGGTAGTTTCCCGACCAGCACGCGTCACAGAACGGGCCGTGTTCCTTCACGGACTCGTGCAACCCGGTCATCGACAGGTACCCCAGCGAGTCGACACCGAGATGTTCGGCGATCTCTGCCACGGAATGAGAGGAGCCGATCAACTCCTCGCGGGTGGGCATGTCGATGCCGTAGTAGCAGGGGAACTTCACGGGCGGCGACGCGACCCGGAAGTGCACCTCCTTCGCCCCGTTTTCCCGCAGCAGAGTGACCAGGCCCCGGCTCGTGGTGCCACGGACGAGCGAGTCGTCCACGACGATCATGCGGCGCCCCTCGATCAGCTCGCGGACGGGATTGTACTTCACCCGGACCTTGAAGTCGCGACCGGCCTGAGTCGGGTGTATGAAGGTTCGACCCACGTAGTGATTGCGAATCAACGCCAGTTCGAAGTCGATTCCGCTTTCCTCGGCGTATCCGAGTGCCGCCGAATTGGACGAGTCGGGCACGGCGAACACGAGGTCTGCGTCGACCGGATGTTCCCGGGCCAGTTGCCGGCCGAACTCACGGCGCGCCCCGTCGACGCTGCACCCCCAGACCTTCGAGTCGGGCCGCGCAAAGTACACCAGCTCGAACAGGCAGGAGGATTGCCGGGCCGGCGGGAGCGGCCGCATCTCCTCGACGTGTCCGTCCTTGATTCTCAGGACTTCGCCCGGGCGAACATCCCGCACATACGCGGCCCCGACGATATCGAGCGCGCACGTTTCCGACGTGACGACCACGGCCTCGCCGAGCCGGCCCAGAACGAGCGGGCGGAATCCGCGCGCGTCGCGGGCGGCGTAGATCGTGTCTCCGATGGCCAGGATGAGAGAGAATGCGCCGACGACCTGCGAGAGCGCGTCGTCGACCCGCTGGTCCTGGTCCTCGCGCCGCGACCGCGCGATCAGGTGGATGATCGCCTCCGAGTCGGAGTCGGTCTGGAAGATCGCCCCCTCGCCGGAGAGCCGATCTCGCAGCTCCTCCGCGTTCGTCAGGTTCCCGTTGTGGGCCAGGGCGAGCGGGCGGTCGCGGTAGTCGACGAGGATGGGCTGGGCGTTTCGCAAGCTGGACCGGCCCGCGGTCGAGTATCGGACGTGCCCGATCGCGACCGACCCCTTCAGGCCGGTCAGCACGTCCTCGTCGAAGATGTCGGCAACGAGCCCCATCCCCTTGTGTACGCGCGGGCGGCCCTCCGCATCAACCGTCACGATGCCGGCTGACTCCTGACCGCGATGCTGGAGGGCGTACAGCGATAGGAAGGCCAGCTCGGCGGCCGCGGAGGATCCGCTGACGGCGACGATCCCACACTCGTCTCTCGGCTTGTCGATCTCGAACGCGTTCATCTCGCTCCGGGTCTCCTGAGATACTGCGTCAGGATGACTGCATCAGGATGTCAGGCCGGCCTGCTCACGCATTCGGCGGGGCAGGGCGTTCTCATAGATGTGCCGCAGGTCGGCCACCGCGGTCTCCACTTCGTGTCCCCCGCCCCGTACCACCCAATCGTCGCTTCGTTCACCGACCGTGCCGATCGAGGCCATCGGCACGCCGTGTCTGGCGGCGAGCTCGACCAGATCGGCGGCCTGCTCGGGCGCGCAGCTGACGACCACCCGCGACTGCGATTCGCCGAACCACAGTGCGGCAGGCGAAACGTCGCCGTCGGTCGTGACGGCGTCGAGGTCCGCCTGCAGGCCCACCGACCCATCGTCGGCGAGCATGGCGCATTCGGCGAGTGCGATCGCCAGCCCGCCATCGGAACAGTCGTGTGCAGATCTCAACAGGCCCGTCTGCGCTGCGTCGACGAGCAGATCGATGAGAGAGGCCGCCTCATCGAGGTCGAGTTCGGGCGGTGCCCCGGCGATCAGCCCGTGACACGCGGCCAGATATTCGGATGCCCCGATTTCGTCTCGCGTGGTACCCAGCACGAGGACATCATCCCCGACTTCCTGGAAGAACGCGGGCACGCGCTGATCACGATGCTCGATGAGGCCGAGCATGCCGATGACGGGCGTAGGGTACACGGGCGCCCCGCCCGTCTCGTTGTATAGCGATACGTTTCCGCCGGTCACCGGGGTGCCGAGGGCGCGGCACGCCTCGCCGATGCCCCGGACGGCCTCCCTGAGCTGGAAGTAGACGGCCGGCCGGAGCGGACTCCCGAAGTTGAGGCAGTTCGTGATCGCCACGGGGCGGGCGCCCGTGCACGCGACGTTACGGGCCGCTTCGGCAACCGCGATGCGTCCGCCGGCGCGGGGTCCGAGATACGTGTACCGGCCGTTTCCGTCGGTCGACGCCGCGAGGGCTCGGTCGCCGCCGGGCAACCGAAGCACCGCGGCATCGGAGCCGGGGCCCTCGAGCGTGTTCGTCTGGACCGTGGTGTCGTACTGCTCGTGAATCCAGCGACGCGAACCGATTGACGGCGCGTCCAGCAGGGTGCGCAGCGCAGCTCCCGCCGCCGCATCATCGGCGAAGGTGCGGTACGACGTCAGGTCCATCTCACGCGCCGCGATGACCTCGGGAGCTTCCACGCCGTCGCGCACGTAGGTCGGGCAGTCGTCCACGAGCGGCAGCACCGGGATTTCGCACACGACCTCGCCGTCCTCGCGAACCCGGAAGAAGCCGTCATCCGTGACCCGTCCGATCGTCGCCGCCTGCAGATCCCACCGTTCGAGGACCTCCCGCACCGCCTCCTCGTGTTCCGGCTTCGCGACGAGCAGCATCCGCTCCTGCGACTCCGAGAGGAGCATCTCGTAGGGCGTCATCCCCTCTTCCCGTACGGGCACCAGCGCCACGTCGATGTCGATGCCGGAACCGGAACGGGCCGCCATCTCGGTCGCGCTGGATGTCAGGCCGGCGGCCCCCATATCCTGGATCCCCACGAGGAGGTCGCGCTCGATCAACTCCAGGCTCGCCTCGAGAAGGAGCTTCTCCGTAAACGGATCGCCGACCTGCACCTGCGGGCGGCTGTCCGCGTTCTCCTCATCGAGTTCCTCGCTGGCGAACGTGGCCCCGTGAATGCCGTCGCGGCCGGTTCGCGCGCCAACCGCCATCACCGGGTTGCCGACTCCCTTCGCTTCGCCCCTGATCAACTGGTCGAGCGGCACCACGCCGATGCACATGACGTTGACGAGCGGATTCTTCTCGTACGCGGGGTCGAAGACGGTCTCGCCGCCGACGGTCGGAACGCCCACGCAATTGCCGTAGTCCCCGACGCCCCGGACGACCCCGTCGAGCAGATAGCGTGAACGCGGCGAGTCGAGCGAGCCGAACCGCAGGCTGTCGAAGAGGGCGATCGGGCGCGCCCCCATGGTGAATACGTCGCGCAGAATTCCGCCCGAGCCCGTCGCGGCTCCTTGATAGGGCTCCACGGCGGACGGGTGATTGTGAGATTCGATCTTGAAGGCCACGCCCCATCCGCCCCCGACATCGATCACGCCGGCGTTCTCGCCGGGGCCCTGCACGACTCGCTCGCCCTCCGTCGGGAGCGTCTCGAGCAGGGGCCGCGAGTTCTTGTAGCCACAGTGCTCCGACCACATGGCGCTGAACACGCCCAGCTCGGTGATCGTCGGAACACGTCCCATTATATCGAGAATCTGATCCCACTCAGCAACGCTAAGGCCGTGTTCTGCAACGAGTTCAGGAGTAACCTCGATGTCGCGTCCGATCGTGCTCCCGGCGGCGCTCACGCCTCGACTCCGACGGGCGGCGCCGAACTATCGAACGGCGATGGGCCCGCGGGGCCGGTCGCGCTCGGACCGGTTCTGCCGGGCCCGGAGCGGCCGGCCGCGACCGCTTGCGCGAGCGACGTGAACACGCCCAGCCCGTCGGTCTGGCCCAGCACTTCCAGAGAGTGTCGTTCGGGGTGCGGCATCAGACCGAGGACGTTTCCAGCCTCGTTGATGATCCCCGCGATGTTTCGGGCCGAGCCGTTCGGGTTGGCCGCGTCGGTCGCGTGCCCGGCGTCATCGACATAGCGAAACACGATCCGATTCTCCGCCTCCAGCGCGTCGAGCGTCGCCTCGTCCGCGACGTACTGTCCCTGCCCGTGCGCGATCGGGATATCGAGCTTCTGTCCCCGGAAATACTCGCTCGTGAATGCCGTCCCCGCGTTCTCCACGCGTAGGCCGACCGGGAGACAGCGAAAGCGGCGGTCTCGATTGCGGACGAGGGCGCCCGGGAGAATCCGCGCCTCGCACAGTACCTGGAAGCCGTTGCAGATCCCGAGGGTGAGGCCGCCGCTCCGCGCGAAGTCGATCACCTCACGCATGATCGGGCTGAACCGAGCGATCGCTCCGCCCCGGAGATAGTCGCCATAGGAGAAGCCGCCCGGGAGCACGACGACGTCGACTCCCTCGAGATCGTGCGACTTGTGCCAGAGGAACGTGGCCTCATCTCCCAGCCCTTCCGTGACCGCTCGGTGGACATCCGCGTCACAGTTCGAGCCGGGGAACCGAACGATTCCAACCTTCATCCGGCCCTCTCGATGAGGACCTCGAAGTCTTCGATCACCGGGTTCGCTATGAGTTCTTCGCACATTTTCACGACCCTGTCTCGGGCCTCCCCCTCGCTCGGGGAGTCGACCTCCATGCGGACGATCCGCCCCGCCCGCACGGCACTCACGCCGTCGTAGCCGAGGTTCTCGAGGGCGCGGGCGATCGTCTCGCCTTCCGGGTCGAGGATCCCCTGACGGGGCGTGATCCGAACCTCAACGGAGTATGTGGCTGACACCGATCCTCACTCGTATAGATCGTGACCGGTCACGCGGCGGAACGCCTCGCGATACCGTTCGGACGTGGTTGTGACGACTTCCTCCGCGAGGGACGGGGCGGGAGGCGTCCGATCCCATTCGCCGCGCCGAACCATCTCCTCGAGGTAGTCTCGCACCGGCTGCTTGTCGAGCGAGGGCTGACCGCGTCCCGGCTCGTACAGGTCGGCCGGCCAGAAGCGCGACGAATCCGGTGTCATGACCTCATCGATCAGCATGATCCTGCCGTCTCGTCCGCGCCCGAACTCGTACTTCGTGTCGGCCAAGATGATCCCGCGTTCGCGCAGCGTGTCCCGCCCGCGAGCGTACAGATCGAGGCTCATCTGGCGGAGCTTCGCGGCCGTCTGCGGACCGACGATATCGCTCATCTGATCGAACGTGATGTTCTCGTCGTGTCCCTCCTCGGCCTTGGTCGCGGGCGAGAAGATCGGCTCGGCGTATTCGTCCGACTCCCGTAACCCTTCGGGCAGCGGCTCGCCCGCGAGCGTTCCCGAAGCGCGGTACTCCTTCCAGGCCGAGCCCGAGATGAACCCGCGCACGACGCACTCGACCGGGAACGGATCGGCCTTGTGCACGAGCATCCCCCTGTGCGCCCACTCGTCGACGGTGTCGGCGAGCTCGGGCGCCGCGGCGATGATCTCGGCCGGGTCGCTGGCGATGCGATGGTTGTTCACGATGTCGCCGGTGCGCTCGAACCAGTACGCCGAGATCTGGGTAAGGACGGCACCCTTATGAGGGATTGGGTCGGGAATGATGCAGTCGAAGGCGCTGATTCGGTCGCTGGCGACCATCAGGATGCGGTCGCCCAGATCGTACATCGAACGGACCTTCCCCTCGCGAAGAAGCGGCAGCGGAAGGTCGATGCTGTGTCTGGGCTCGGCGAACGCGGTGGCGGTCGATTCGGTCATGCGGCTCCTGGCTGCTCAGGTCGTGTGAGACGGTCGTGAATCATACGCGGAGACCCTCGGCGGGTGCCGGTGTTCCGGACTCGAGGAGCGGCGCAACGCGGGTTGAAAGAAACGATCGGACCTGGTCGGGAGACCGCCCCACGAGGCGAGGCGGGTCGGCGAGCTCGATGAGCTCGGCCACGGTGGTGTCGAACGCGTCGTCATTCGCCACGCGCTCGAAGAAATCGTTGTCGTCGGCTCCCTCATCGAGCCGCTCGCGGGCCGCGAGCGCATGGACGCGCACGCGCTCGTGGAGATCCTGCCGGTCGCCGCCCTTCTTCACCCCGGACAGGATCACCTCCTCGGTCACGAGGAAGGGAAGGGCCCGCGACAGCCTGCGCTCGATCACGGCCGGGTGGACGACCAGCCCGCTCGCAATGTTGCGCTGCAGAATGAGGACCGCATCCGCAGTCAGGTATCCTTCGGCAAGCGCGATCCGGCGGTTCGCCGAGTCGTCGAGCGTGCGCTCGAACCACTGCACCGAAGCCGTCCACGAGGTGTCGAGCTCGAGCACGCAGAGGTGTCGGGCGAGGGCGCAGATTCTCTCGCTGCGCATCGGGTTTCGCTTGTATGGCATCGCGGACGACCCGATCTGTCGCGCACCAAACGGTTCTTCGATCTCCCCGAACGATTGGAGAAGCCGGATGTCGTGGCCGAAGCGGGCGGTAGATGCGCCGATGCCGGCCAGTGCCGCGAGGATCCGGTGATCGACCTTCCGCGGGTAGGTCTGCCCAATCACGTCGTAGCAGCCGTCGAACCCGAAGCGGGACGCCAGGCGACGGTTCATCACATCCACCTTGTCACCGTCGCCGTCGAACAGCGCGAGGAAGGTGGCCTCGGTTCCCGTCGTGCCGCGTGCGCCTCGGAACCGAAGCTCCGCCAGAGCGGCGTCAACCTGCTCGAGATCGTGCAGCAGGTCCTGTAGCCAGAGACACCCCCGCTTGCCGACGGTCGTCGGTTGCGCCGGCTGAAGGTGGGTGTAGCCGAGGGTCGGCAGTTCGGCGTACTCGGCTGCGAATCCGGCGAGAGCGTCGACGACGCCCATCACTCGGTCTCGGACGATCGTCAGGGCTTGTCGATGCTGGATCAACCCGGCGTTGTCGGTTACGTAACAGCTGGTCGCGCCAAGGTGAATGTATGGCCGGGCCTCGGGAGCCAGTTCGCCGAAGTGGTGAACGTGCGCCATCACGTCGTGGCGGAGGTCACGTTCGATTTCCGCCACGCGGTCCAGATCCATCTGATCGACTGCGGCTCGCATCGCGGCGATCGCCGCGTCCGGAATGTCCACGCCGAGCGCACGCTGCTCTTCGGCAAGCGCAATCCACAGCTCGCGCCAGACACGCGCCTGGGAGGTCGGCGCGAAGACCTCCGCCATCTCGTCGGAGGCGTAGCGGTCGATCAGAGGATGTGCGTAGCGGCTTTCCGCCATTTGTAGCCAAACACGCTGGTGGAGGTCAGCGTCGGGCGAACGTCGTCGCCGTAATGCGCCAATGTGGCGACTCGCGGCCCCGGGTCAAGTGGCGCGGTCAGATCGTAGCTACCCGACCCTAAAGTCGAAGGAGCCGCGCTGCTTCCCCCGGACAAAATGCACCCGCACCCACCCATCGGTTTCGCCCGACGTCCCGTAGTATCCGAACAGCTCTCCCGCCTCTTCCGCCGTGTTCACCTGGGTGCGGTTTATCCCGAAAATCACGTCACCCTCTTGCAGTCGCGTCGTACGCGCCACGGCAGGATCGATGTCGACGATCATCGCGCCGAATTCGATGGCCAGCGCTTGCTCCTGCTGGATTCGCGGCGTGACGGAGATCAGCTGGAGACCGGAGAGGACCTCGACTCGCTCGGCCCGGGCCGAGGGGATCTCCTCGAGCGAGAGCTGCGTGGTGAACGTCTGGTTGCCTCGGCGGTACTCGACCTCGGCTACCTGATTCACACCCACGTCGACCAGCGCGATGTCCCAATCGAGGTCGTGGCTGATCGTCCGGCCATTGAGACGGAGGAGGATGTCTCCTCGCTGCAGACCGGCACGCGCCCCGGGCGTGCCTTCGTGGACACGGGCGACGAGAGGGACCCGCAAGTACTCGTCCGACGGCGCCGTGACCACATCGAGACCCACCCACGGCCGGCGAACCCGACCCACCTCGATCAGTTCCGCCGCAAGGCGCAGGGCGCGGTTGATCGGGATCGCGAACCCCAGACCCTCGGAGCCTCCGGAGAGCGAGAAGATCGAACTGTTCACGCCGATCACGCGCCCATCGGCGTTCACGAGCGGGCCGCCCGAATTGCCGGGGTTGATGGCAGCGTCGGTCTGGATCATGTCGGCGTACAGGACGTCCTGCCCCGCCGATACGATGTCTCGGCCGATCCCGGACACGACGCCGGTGGTCACGGTGGGCTCGGTGTTGGCCAGCTGGTAGCCCGACGGGTTGCCGATCGCGATCGCAGGCTCGCCGACAAACAGATCCGATGAATTGCCGAGCGGGGCGACCGGTACGACCCCGGCCTCGATCCGGAGGACCGCCAGATCGCTGATCTCGTCCGCGCCGACCAGCTCGGCCGGAAGCCGACGGCCTGACCCGTCGATGACCTCGATCCGAGCGGCGCCGCGTACCACGTGCTGGTTCGTCAGCACGTGACCCTGTGCGTCCACGGCGAAGCCCGAACCGAGATTGCTTTGGGGACGTACGCCGCGGCCGAGAAGCTGATCGATCCGCGTTTGGCGACCGGCGCGCTGAACCCGGATGCTCACGACCGATGGGCCTACCGCACGCGCAGCGATCACCGTCGGCGTCAACCGGCTGCGGCTAATCTCGGGTTGAGTCGCGGTCTGGGGCGACGGTGTCGGGAGGGTCTGCGTACGGAAACGGTCCGCCGCCTCGGCGGGCGCGGCCGTGAGGATTGACCCGTCCCGACCGACGATCGGCTCGCCGCCGTTCTCTCCGCGCATCGTCGAAACGAGTGCGCCTACTCCCAGCCCTGCGAGAAACAGGAGGCCGACGAGCCCCAGTACCCTGGGCGCCGTGCTTCCGAGTTCCGTGCCTCCAGGCTCGGTGCCGTTGTCCGTGCGAGCGGTCCCGTACGTGCTCATCATCGCCCCTCGATGCTCCTGCGCGACAATCCAAACCGATCACTGCAATGTACGCAGGAAACCGCAGAAGGGTTCATGCCGCGTCGCGGGCCGCGGTCACCACGGCAGGTCGCCCGTTCGATTCCATTCGCCGGCGTACCGCACCGCGCTCAGGTACAGTCCGCGCGGTGGGGCTGGGAAGACCGGTCTCGACGCGGGCTCTCCGGCCAGCAGTGCGCCGAAGTCCTCCTCCGCCCGCCGCCCCGCGGCGATCTCGATCGTGGTTCCGACCAGATATCGCACCATATGGTGGAGGAACCGATCCGCCACGATCTCGAACACGAAATGGCCGGTGGGGTGCCTGCGCCAACCGGCGGAATCCACGGAGCAGCGGCTGCCGCGAGCCGGCTGACCGCTCTTCGCGAACCGGCCGAAATCGCGATCACCGACGATCGTCGACGCGATCCGGTTCAGCGTCTCGATCCCGTCCGCACTGGCCGTCAACGCGAATCCGTCGAACCGCGTACGCCACGTCGATCGGCGAAGAAACGGCGTGTGCCCGAGTTCGCCCGGTGACACGGCGTAGAGGTATCGCCGTCTCTCGGCGTCGAATCGCGGGTGAAACCCCTCGCCCGCGGCGCGCGGCCCTCCCGTCGTGATGTCGGCCGGGAGCAGGGCGGACAACCCACGTCCCAGGTCGTCGGGCTCCCAGGTCGACGGCGCGGAGAACGCGACCTCCTGAGCCAACGCGTGCACGCCGGTGTCCGTCCGTCCCGCGAAATCCACCCGTGTCTCGACATTCAGCAACCGCGACAGGGCGGATTCCATCTCTCCCTGGACGGTCCGGACGTCGGGTTGTAGTTGGGATCCGTGGAACTCGGTTCCGTCGTACTGGATCGTAGCCCGAAAGCGGGTGAGGTTGTTGTCGGAGTCAGACACGGGCCAACAGTAGCGCGTAGTCGAACCAGTTCAAGAGTCATCGTTCAGCGGAGCCGACGGGGATCCCGTGACCGACACCATCGAGAAAGCGCTTCAGGGGCACCCCCTGACGGCCGGCGAAGCCGAGGCCGCGTTCGACCGCTTCATGGAAGGGACGGCATCGGCGGAAGAGATGGCCGCCCTGCTGACCGAACTGAAGAGTCGGGGCGAGCGACCGGAGGAGGTCGCCGGCGGCGTGCGCGCGCTGCGGAGCGCGATGGTCTCTCTGGAGGTCGATGACGCCTCCGCCATCGATACGTGTGGCACGGGTGGCGGTGCCGTCACCACGTTCAACATCTCGACCGCCGCCGCCATCGTCGCGGTCGGCGGAGGGGTGAGGATCGCCAAGCACGGCAACCGATCGTTCACCTCCAGATGCGGGAGTGCGGACGTGCTCGAAGCCCTCGGGGTTCCGATCCAGCTCGATCTCCGCGACGAGCGCCGAATCTTCGACGACACCGGATTCGTGTTCATGTTCGCTCCCACGCACCACCCGGCGATGCGCCACGTCGCCCCCGTCCGTCGCGACCTCGGGGTCACCACGATCATGAATCTGCTGGGGCCCCTCGCGAATCCGGCGGGGGTGCGACGCCAGGTCGTGGGTGTGGCCAGCCCGGACCTCCTCGACCTCGTCGCCGCATCGCTTCGCGAGCTCGGGCACGAACGAGCCCTCGTCGTCCACGGCGAGCCAGGTCTCGACGAGCTGAGTCCGCTCGGCACGACCCGGGTGCTCTGCGTGGAGGGGGAGTCCGTGTCGGAGATGAGCGTTCACCCCTCCGATTTCGGCTGGCCCGAGTTCGAAGCAGCCGACCTCGCGGGTGGGGAACCGGCCGAGAATGCGAAGCGGGTCCGCCGGGTCGTCGGGGGCGAAGAAGGGGGCGTGGCCCGCGCCGCGGTCGTGCTCAACGCGGCGGCGGCGTTCTGGGTCGCGGGCGAGGTGGACGATCTGGCGGCAGGTGTCGGTCGTGCTCAGCGGTCGATCGATTCGGGCGCCGCACTCCGGTCTCTCGAAGGACTCACCGGGTGGCGGTGAGGAACTTTTCTTCCATCGCGCCACCCCGGAGTCGATCTGGCGCGCTCCTGGTTGACGGAAGCGCCGCCCCGACGGCTAAGGGTGGGAGGTGGGTGGCCATCGGGACGGGCTCTTAACGGGACCGGGGGTGGTGGTCCTCCGTCAATACCTGCGAATCACTCCAATCACGACGCCCTGGATCGTGATCCGATCCGCGTCGAAGTACATGGGCTCGAGCGCCTGGTTGGCGGGCTGGAGTCGAATCCGCCCGTCTTCCCGGTAGAACTTCTTCATCGTGGCGTTTTCGCCGTCGGTCAACGCGATGACCATCTCGCCATTGTGCGCGGTCTCTCGCGACTGAACGATGACGTAGTCGCCGTCACGGATCTGCTCGTCGATCATCGAACTGCCACGAACGCGAAGGACGTAGTGTTCGCTCGTGGAACCCGCGATCATGTCTTCCGGCACGCCGAGGGTCTCGCGTTCCTGGATCGCCTCGATCGGCTGACCCGCGGCCACCGTCCCCCGGAGGGGCAGCTCGACGGCCGAAACGCCGATGTCGGCTTCCACGAGTTCAATGGATCGACTCTCGTTATAGTTCTTGGTGATGTACCCCTTCGACTGGAGATTGCTCAGGTGCTCGTGCACGGTCGCGAGCGAGCGATAGCCGAAATTCTCGGCGATCTCCTCGAAGCTCGGAGAGTAGCCGCGGAAGCGGACGAACCCCTCGATGAAATCGAGCATCTCACGTTGCCGCTTGGTGAGAGCCATTCTCTCCTCCGCAGCACAGGTCACATCATCCAACCGAACGGAAACCGAAGTTACCCGAAGACTACCCGAAGCGCAACCCTCTGCAGCGCGCCGGTTTCGCCACGGCCGGGTGCGTCCGCGGTGGAGTGGCCGGACGGGGCCGACGCCTGCAGCTTGGTACCATGCCCAAGGAAACGATTCTCGACGAGATCCTCGCCTCGAAGCGCGAAGAGGTCGGCCGCCTGAACCTGTTTCGCGACGCGATCGCGAGTTCGGTCGACGATGCCGAGCCGGCGCGCGGTTTCGAGAACGCCCTTCGCAAGGTGGGCGAAGTTGCCGTGATTGCCGAGTTCAAACGGCGGTCTCCGTCGGCGGGTGAGATCAATCCGTACGCGCAGGTCGGCGGGACGGCCCGGGTGTACGAGGAGGCCGGGGCCAGTGCGATGTCGATCCTCACCGACGAGCCGTATTTCGGGGGGACGCTCGAGGACCTTCGCGCCGCGCACGAGAGCGTCGCGTTGCCGTTGCTTCGGAAGGACTTCGTTCTCGATGGTGTGCAGCTGTACGAAGCCCGCGCGGCGGGCGCCGACGCCATCCTGTTGATCGTTCGGGCGCTGACCGACCCGCTGCTTCGCGAACTCCTCGAACTCGCGGCCGAGCTGGGACTCGGGGCCCTCGTCGAGGCGCACGACGAACGGGAGATCGGTCGCGCCCTCGAGGCGGGTGCGGCGATCGTCGGGGTGAACGCGCGCGATCTCGGAACGTTCGAAGTGGACCTCGAACGTTCGCTCCGCCTGATCGAGGAGATCCCCGCCGATCGGGTCGCCATCGCCGAGAGCGGCATCAGGGGCGCCGACGATGCAGCGGCAGCCGGCGCCGCCGGCGCCGACGCGATCCTCGTCGGCGGCTGGCTCATGAAAGGCGACCCGTTCGGTGGAGTGGAAGCCCTCGTCGGCCACCCGAAACGTCCGCGCGCCTCATGACGACCGTGGGCCTCGTGACGACCCCGCGCGTAAAGATCTGCGGGATCCGAGATGTGGCCGACGGGGTCGCCGCGGTCGACGCGGGCGCCGACTATATCGGCGTGGTGTTCGCTGAGCGCGTGCGTCGGGTCGGAGCGGACGTGGCCGCCGGCGTGATCCGGGCCGTCGACGGTCGCGCGAAGGGCGTCGGTGTGTTCGTCGACGAGGACGAGAACGACCTGCTCGGGCTGTGGAGCGTCGTCGGTTTCGATATCGCCCAGTTGCACGGGTCCGAAGCACCCGATGCGTGCGATCGTCTGCGCGTGCGGGGGCTGGAGGTCTGGAAGGCGATTCGCCCGCGAACCCCCGAAGAGATGACCGTCGGACTCGCCCGCTACTGCGGGGCCGTCGATGCGATCCTGATCGAGGGGTTCTCTGCTGAAGCGGCCGGGGGCACGGGAACGTCGTTTCCATACGCCTGGTTCGAAGACGTCGATCGCCGAGCGGTCCCGGACATCATCCTGGCGGGCGGTCTCACACCAGCCAACGTGGCCGAGGCGATTGCCGGAGTCTCACCCGATATCGTCGACGTGTCGTCGGGTGTCGAGTCGGCGCCCGGCGTGAAGTCGCTCGCGAAGATCGAGGCGTTCATCTCGGCCGTACGGGCCGGGGAAGGCGGGTCCGAATGACGTGGTTCGGCGAATTCGGCGGGCAGTTCGTGCCCGAGACCTTGATCCCCGCGCTCGACGAGCTCACGGAAGCGTGGACCGACGCCCGTGAGGACCCCGCCTTCGCCGCGGAACTGGACGACCTCCTGACCCACTACGTCGGCCGCCCCACGCCCCTCTATCGGGCCCGGCGGCTCGGCGACGAGTTGGGTGGCATTCGCGTGTGGCTGAAGCGCGAAGACCTCAACCACACTGGCGCGCACAAGATCAACAACACGATCGGCCAGGCGCTACTCGCCCGCCGCATGCAGAAGCGACGGATCATCGCGGAGACCGGCGCCGGCCAGCACGGGGTCGCCACCGCGACCGCGTGCGCGCTGCTCGACTTCGAGTGCGCGGTGTACATGGGAGAGGAGGACATGCGGCGGCAGGCGCTCAACGTCGAGCGGATGGAGCTGCTCGGCGCGGAAGTGATCCCCGTCGGGAGCGGCAGCCGCACCCTCAAGGACGCGACGAACGAGGCGATCCGCGATTGGGTGACCAACGTCGATACGACGCACTACATCATCGGGTCCGTGGTCGGGCCCGCGCCGTACCCGGCGCTCGTGCGCAGTTTCCAACGGGTGATCGGGGATGAAACCCGTGCCCAGCTGGCGGAGCGCGACATCGTCCCGTCGGCGGCGTACGCGTGTGTCGGCGGCGGGTCGAACGCGATCGGGATGTTCGCCGCCTTCGTCGAGGCGAATGCGGCGCGTGCGGCCAAGGATGACGACCGCGACGACGGGCATGTGGAACTCGTCGGCATCGAAGCGGCGGGTCACGGCATCGATACCGGGCGACACTCGGCGTCGCTCTCGGCCGGCCGGCCCGGCGTGCTCCACGGCAACTACAGCTACCTGCTTCAGGACGAGGGCGGGCAAGTCATCCCGGCCCACTCCGTATCCGCAGGGCTCGACTATCCCGGAGTGGGTCCCGAGCACTCGTGGCTCAAGGAGACCGGGCAGGTGCGTTACGAATCGGTGACGGACGAGGAAGCGCTCGACGCATTCCAGCGCCTCTGTCGTCTCGAGGGCATCCTGCCGGCGCTCGAGAGCTCGCACGCGATCGCGGGGCTGGCGCGTGATCGGGCGCGCTGGGCAGACCGCGACGTCGTGGTGTGTCTGAGCGGCCGGGGCGACAAGGACGTGGCGGAGGCAGCGCGGTTTCTCACACCCGATGGAAGGAGCGAAACCGTCTGATGGCGTTTATCGAGTATGTCGACCCGGCGGACGTTCCCGAGGAGGATCGCGTCGGGGACAACGACAATATCCTCCGGATCCACGGGGTGCACAGCCGCACGATCCGGCTGCACTACGATTTCTATCGAGAGCTCATGTACGGCTCCGGGCCGCTCACGCGGATACAGCGCGAGATGATTGCGGTCCGCGTCTCCGGGCTGAACAAATGCCGGTACTGAATCGTGCATCACGGAGAGGGTCTCCGTCGTCTGCTTACCGCGAAGAAGATGCCCGAACAGACGCAGGACGCTCTGCTCGGGGCGCTCGAGACCGACCTCGCCGGTGCCGAGATCCAGCCGGCCGACGTCGCCATGCTCGCCTACGTCGAGAAGCTCACCCGCACCCCGGAAGAGATGAACGCTGCCGACGTCGAGTCGCTTCGGGGGCACGGGTTCGATGACCGGGCGATCCACGACATCTGTTCGGTGGCCGCCTATTTTGCGTTCGTGAACCGGATCGCGGACGGGCTGGGCGTGGAACTCGAGAGCGGTCGATGACCGGAGATTTGGCGGCCGACCCGAGCGCTCCGAGCGTACGGATCGATCATCTGATCTGGGCCGCGCCCGACCTGGCCCTCGGTGTCGAACAGA
>JBGMQU010000029.1:0-30590 GCA_048060725.1 Gemmatimonadota bacterium
GACGAAGCTGACGAAGAAAGCTGTGATGGCGGAGGACTTTCCCGCCGAGCTCGCCACCCTGTTCAGACAGGGGGCGTCACTTCAACGGTTTATTTGCCGCGCACTTTCGGTGCCGTACTAGCGTCGGCGCGGGCCGCCCGGTGGGCGGCGTCCGCCGCATCTTCGGCCGCGACTGCCGCTTCATACGCCTCTTTTCGACGCCACCATCGCCAGAGTACGAACACGGCGGTCGCGTTAATCGCGATCCCCGCCCAGCCGCGTTCGGGGTCGAACCTCAGCGGGTCGACGACTCCCATGGCCCCCCGCGCCGCGCCGAACCCGAACAGGGTGTAGGCCAGCCCGTTCCAGAGACCGTGTGACCACGCCACGACGACGATCGAACCCGAGACCAGCCGAAGCAGTCCCCAGCAGAATGCGAGCAACCACGTGTTGACGACGTGGACCAGAAACGCCTCCGCCCCGAGAACGGGCGAAGGCGTCATCCAGAGAATCGGTACGTACCAGATAACGAAAGCGGTCGACGTCCAGATCAGGATTTCATCGGCGGATCGTCCGGCACGCTGGAGCGCCCCCCACAGAGCGCCACGGAAGAACCCGTCCTCCGTCAGGATCGCCCCGAATGTGGTGAGGACAGCCATCGTCGACACCTGTAGCCCGAGGAGTCCGAGCGGCGTTTCACCCACACGGGCGACTCCGAACAGCGTCGCGAGCCACACCACGCAGCCCACGACCACCAGGGGGAGCAGCGTCGCGTGTCCGTAGAATCCGCGGCCGCCGGTCAGCCCCAGTTCCTCTCGAGTCAGGCGACCTCTCCACGCCACCACGACGAGTGCCGCCAACAGCGGGAGTGCGTACCACGTGGCGTCTCCCGTGAGCTTCATCGACAGGGGGGACATCACCCATACGGTCACAGTCATCGCTGCGGCCACGAACATGACGGAAAACCGCCCGGATTCGGCAGAATCCGGCGGTTGGTCCGGTCGGGCAGATGTGGCCTGAAACCTGTCCACGCGTGCTTCCGTTCTTTCTAGCGTCCCAATCACGCTTGGATCGGGCGACGGCCGCCCTCTCCGTGCAAACCCCGGACCGATCAAATGGAAGATCTGATACCGCTATTCGGCATTTTCTTCGTCATCGGCGTGCCGGTGATGGCCGTCTCGGCAAAATTCGTCTTGCAGCCCCTGCTTCGGGAGCTGATCCAGGCGATTCGTGGAGGCAAGGCCGAGGAACTCGAGGACGTGCGGGAGCGGGTAGCTCGCCTGGAAGACCATCTGCTCACGCAGGCCCGTCAGCTCGATCAGTTGGTCGAGGCCGAGTCGTTTCGGCGCCAACTCGAAGCTGGACCCTCGGACCAGGCCGTGGCGGGGCCGTCACGGACGCTAGATTCATCCGGATGAACGCCGTATCGAGCGGAACGCTGAACCCGGGAGTCCTTGCATGCCGGTGATCGAAACCACAGCCCTGAGCAAGCGCTACTCGGGCGGGGTGCGGGGGGAATCCATCCTCGCCGTAGACGAGATCTCGTTCCGGGTCGAGCCGGGCCAGATCTTCGGCTTCCTCGGGCCCAACGGCAGCGGCAAGACCACGACGATCGGCATGCTCCTGGGAATCATCACCCCGACCGGCGGACGGTTCACGTTGTTCGGCGGCAGTACGCCATCGGAGATCCACGCGGCGAGGCAGCGAGTGGGCGCGACGCTCGAATATCCGAACTTCTATCCCTATCTCTCGTGCCGGGACAACCTCACGCTCGTGGCCCGCGTGAAGGGGCGTGGGGCCGACGACGTCCAGTCGGTCCTCGATACAGTCGGACTCGCCGGGCGGCAGAAGACGAAATTCAAGGCCTGCTCGCTCGGCATGAAGCAACGTCTCGCGCTCGCCGCGACGATGATCGGTGATCCCGAGTTGATCCTGCTGGACGAACCGGCGAACGGGCTCGACCCCGCCGGCCAACGGGAGATCCGTCAGATCATCCACCGTCTGGCAGAAATGGGAAAGACGATTCTCCTGTCGAGCCATCTCCTGCACGAGGTCGAACGTACGTGTACCGACGTGGCGATCATCGAGCGGGGGAAATTGATTCGGCAGGCCAGCGTCGCCGAGCTGACGGCCGGGCGGATGGTCATCGCCGTGCGCGCCGACACGGATCTGCAGACGCTGGTCGAGGCGGCCACGTCGTTTCCCGGGGCCGCCTCGGTACGGTCCGCCGAAGACCACGTGCTCGTCGAACTCGAGAACGGCGACCCGGCCGCACTGAACCGGTTCCTCACCGAACGGGGGATCTACGCGGCGCACCTCGCCGAACAGAGGGTCACGCTCGAGGAGGCGTTCATGCAACTCACCGGTGGCGATGCCGGGTTTGGAGAGATCCAGTGACCCCGCCCGCACTCACGCCGCGCATCTGGGGGATTCTGCTCAGAAACGAGTGGTTCAAGGCCCGAAAACGGATGGCGTTCCTGCTGCCCCTGGGCTTCATTCTCTTCGTGAACGTGATGGCCTTCGGGAGCGAGTGGTATGACGCGCGCGACGACCCCGACGATTCCTTTGGGCTGCCCGGAGCCTGGTCCGACATCTTCTCAGAAGACATGTCGATGTTTCTTCTGATCTTTGGGAGCGTCTGCCTGATCATGCTCGTGAGCAGCGAGTTTTCGTGGCGGACGGCGAGACAGAACGTGATCGACGGGCTGTCCAAGAGCCAGTGGTTCGTAGGGAAGGCGCTGTTGCTTCCCATGGTCGGCATACTCTTCATCTCGTCGAGCACGCTTGTCAGCGCGACGATCGCCGGGTTGGGCACCGACTTCGCGAACGCGTCGGGGCCGGTACTGCCGATCGGAGTCGCGAGTGCGGCCGCCGGGCTATTGCTCGCCTTCATGTCTGCCGGAGGCCTCGCCCTGTTCATCTCCCTGGCGGTGCGCGGTGCCGGCGGCGCCATGGCCGTGTGGTTTCTCTGGATCTTCCCCATGGAGCAGTTGATCATTCCCGGAATCCTGGGGCGGATCGAGGCCCTGCAGAAATACATGCAGTACCTGCCGTTCGCCGCCGCGCAGCGTCTGCTGGGCTTCGAGAACTACGATCCGGCCGCCTTCCAGAGGCTCGTCGAAGCGCGCGAGGCCGCGGAGCGCGGCGTGCCGCCGACTCCGGACCTGACGGGGATGCTGTGGGTCAACGCGGGGTGGGCAGCCCTGCTTCTCGTGGCCGCCTTCGTGGTGTTCAGGCGCCGCGATCTCTAGGAGGATCCGTCGTCACCGTCGTGCCGGCCCCGTCCTCCGCGTCCCGACGAGTCACCGCGGTGCCGTTCGCGCCGGCTGCGGAGGTCCTCCTCGAGTCGGGCGCGTTGTTCGTCCGTCAGCACGTCGGCGATCGCCGAACGCGTCTCTACGGTGATCTCCCGCAGGCGGGGCAGCGCCTCCCGAAGGATCGAGTCGCTCTCCGGCCGGGCCGCCTCGAGGATGCCGTGAATCCGGGCGCGCTGTTCCTCGGAAAGACCCAGCGTTTCGTAGAAACCGGGGATCCCGCCCCGGGGCGACATCAACTCGCGGGCGCCGCCTGTCCATCGGTTGGACTCGTGCGACCGACGCTCCAGGGCTGCGCCGCCGAGCCCCCCGGCGACAAACACCGCGACGAGTAGTCCCGCGGTTTCGAAGCGCTGGCGTCCCGTCATCGACGTCATTCTTCAGGCTCCCATCCGATGAGGATCTCCGACAGCACGGGGGCGCCATCTTCACCCACCCATACGGCCAACGCCTCGGGTACCCCCACCGCGCGCGCCATCTCTTCTTCGATCGTGACGTCGGCGGCGGCCGCGGCGAACGCCGGCTCGCCGGCCCGCAGCACCGCGAGCGACGCGAGCGCCACGGCCGCAGCCGCGGGCCACGCCACGCGACCCCAGGCCGACGGCACCGCGTCGAACAGGCCGGGGCCCCGTCGCCGCGCCAGCTCGAAGCCGGCGCCCTCGACGATGCTCGCGACCGCCCTGTCGAACCCCGCGCCCCTGGCCGTCGGATCGAGCGGAGACAGATCGATCTCGGCGGCGGCGTCAGCGTTCTGGCGTTCGTCGGTTCGATCAGCTGCCATGGTCCTGCACCTCCAGTGCGTCCCGATCCAGTTCTCGGCGCATGCTTCGCCGCGCCTGCATCAGGTGATATCTCGACATCCCTACGGAGCATCCTGCGGATTCGGCGATCTCCGCATGCTTCATCCCTTCCAGGTCGTGCAACAGCAACACCTCGCGCTGGATGGGAGAGAGTAGCGAAACCGCGTCCTCGAGGGCCCGCCGCAGTTCCGCACGCGCGAGGTCACGTGCCGTCCCTCCGGCCGATCCGGGTCCGCCCGGCAGCTGCACGTTCTCCGGGTCGACGCCGCCGCGACGGCCTTCGTAGACCCTGAGATTGTGCGCCCGGTTTCGAACCACCGTGAGAAACCAGCCCGCGAATCGGTTCGGATCGCAATCTTCGATACGCTCGAGCGCCCGTATGAATGCGTCCTGGACGACATCCTCGGCGTCCATCGGGCTGTCCACGCGGGCGCGGGCGACCGCGTACGCCGCTCGATAGTGACGTCGGACCAGCATTTCGAATGCCCGCGCGTCTCCCTCACGGGCGCGTCGGACCAGTGCAGCATCCTCAGAGCCTCGATTCGATCGATCCATCTCCTCCTTGTCTTCCACCATAACAGACAGTCGTCTCCGTTCGTCTGTTAAGGAACCTCCCTGAGAGGTGCTGAGGAAGGACGGCAGGCCGCGCCGCGAGGCTGCGCCGCCATGACGAGGTCACGGGACAACTTGCCGCGCCCGGGGTGCAGGGCCAAACTCAGCGGAACTTCGAAACGGGAGAGGGTGCATGGACTTCGCCGCCATCGTTGCGTGGCTCGACGAGAACGTCGCCCAGTTCGGGCTGCCTGTGGGGGATGAAAAGATCACCCTCCAGGTGGTTCTGTTGCTCGGCGTCGGGCTGTTCCTGACGCTGAGCCTCGGCGTAATCCAGATCCGTCGCTTGCTGCACGGGTTCGCCGTCGCCACAGGAAAGTATGACGATCCGAACGAGCCGGGGGACGTATCTCACTTCCAGGCACTGACGACCGCGCTCAGCGCGACGGTCGGGATCGGGAACATCGCGGGTGCCGCGATCGCCATCCACTGGGGTGGCCCCGGAGCCCTCTTCTGGATGTGGATGACCGCGTTTCTCGGCATGGCGACGAAATTCTCCGAGGTCACGCTCGCCCAGAAGTATCGAAAGATCGACGAGACGAGCGCGAAGTACAGCGGCAAGGTGTCGGGCGGACCGATGTATTACATCGAGCGTGGACTCGGGCCGAAGTGGAAGCCGGTGGCCGCGTTCTTCGCCATCATGCTCGGCATCACGGCGTTCATGACCGGGAATGCGGTGCAGGCCAACACGGTCGCCGACGCGATGCAGACGAACTTCCAGATCGCGCCCTGGGTCACCGGACTGGTGACATCGGCGCTCGTCGGGATGGTGATCCTGGGAGGAATCTCTCGGATCGGGCGGGTAACCAGCATCCTCGCGCCGCTCATGGCGGCGGTGTACGTGGCCGCGGCAACGGTCGTCATCATCCTGAACATCGGCGAGGTGCCGGGCACGTTCGCGCTGATCTTCCGCGAGGCGTTCAACCCGACGGCGGGTATCGCGGGAACCGGCGCGGGCGCGTTCCTCGTCACCATGATGTGGGGGGTCCGGCGCGGGCTGTTCTCCAACGAGGCAGGGCAGGGGTCCGCGCCCATCGCCCACGCAGCGGCCAAGACCGACGAGCCGGTGTCCGAGGGCGTCGTCGCGCTGCTCGAGCCGTTTATCGACACGATCGTGATCGTGACGATGACCGCGCTCGTCGTGATCATGACGGGAGCCTGGAACGCCGAACTGGAAACACCGATCGACCTCGGCGCGGGCGACCTCACATACGTAGTGCTGGACGGCGAGGGCGGCAGCAATGGCGTCGAAGCGCCGATCAGCGTCACGTACGTGGATGGGCGTGCGGACACGTCCGCGCCGCACATCGCCTGGCACGAGGTGTCGGTTGAGCAGATGTTTGTCGACGAGGCGCGCAGCACGCTGTTCTCGGGTACCGTAGACCCGGCGTCGGCCTCGGCGACGACGACGGATGGGCAGGAGCTGACGACCCTCTACGCGATGGCTGTCGAGAGTGGCGCGCCTCTCACGATGGAAGGGTTCAGGCGAGGGCTCTTGCCGCTGATCGGGTGGGGTCACTACATCGTGATCTTCTCGGTGCTCCTCTTCGCGCTCTCGACGGCGATCTCATGGAGTTACTACGGCGACCGGTGCGCACAGTACCTGTTCGGAGCCGCCGCGATCATCCCGTACAAGTTGCTCTTCATCCTGATGCACTTCATCGGGGCGGTGTTGTCGCTCTCGACCGTGTGGGCGCTCGGCGACGTCTTCCTGGCGATCGTCATCCTGCCGAATCTGCTCGCGCTGGTCTTCCTCGCGCCGCAGGTGAGGGAGATGACGAATTCGTATTTCGAGCGGAAGCCGTGGCTGAAGAACAAGGATGGCACGCCGCGGCAGAGGTAGGCCCGGCTCCTCTTCGTCTCCGCCGAACCCGTTTACAGATCGAGGCGTACAACGGTATGTTGGTCGACCCATTGTCCCGTTTTACAGTTGTCGCATCGATGTGAGAGTCGTATGACAGTGAAAAACCTGGTGACGGTGTCGCCGAAGTACCAGGTCGTGATTCCTCGCGCGATTCGGGAATCCCTCAACCTGCGTCCGGGCCAGAAGGTTCAGGCCCTGCAGTATCGCGATCGCGTCGAACTCGTCCCGTTCCGGCCGGTGAAGGCCTTGCGAGGCTTCCTTCAGGATGGGGCGGGCGAGCCCCGACGGTATGGGGATGCCGAGCCCCGACGGTCCCGCGAACTGCGGTGAACATCGTCGATGCGTCGGGGTGGCTCGAGTACTTCTCCGACGGTCCCGACGCGGCGTTCGTCGCGCAGGTGCTCCAGGAACCCGACGAACTCGTCGTGCCGACCGTGACCGTTCTCGAGGTCTTTGCGAGTGTATGTCGCTCGCACGGCGAAGGAGCGGCCTTGCAGGCCGCGGCGGCGATGCAGCAGGGGCTGGTCGTGGATCTCGACACGGCGACTGCGCTCGACGCAGGCCGCCTGGCGGTGACGTACGGCGTGTCGACGGGGGTAAGTGCGGTGTTAGCTGCCGCGGAACGCCACGGCGCCACCGTCTGGACCCTCGACGAGAGTGTGCGGCAGGTGCCCGGGGTGCGGTTTCGCGAACGTACCGGCCGGAGGGGATAGGGGTCACCTGCCGGGCGGCAACGTGTGAGTCGCCGGCGTCAGCCGGGTGGCTGGAGCCGTTGCACTTCCTCCACGTAGCGGTCCAACGTGATGGACCCCTCCAGGTAACGTTGCTGTAACCGCCGGTAGCGGCGGACCCCGGATTGGCCGGCGGCCGCCAGGCGGGCGCTGCGGGCCTGACCGATGCTGGCCCCACGCTCGGCCCGCGCCATGATGCCGCGTGCACGTTCTTCGATCTGCTTCCGCGCGTTCGGATGGAGCAGGCTCAGCAGGTCATCGACCCGCCCCCGCATGTCGGCGAGGCACTGCCCGGAAACCGCGGGCAGTCTGCGAAGCGCCGCAGAAACCAGTCTTTCGCCCTTCCGAGATATGCCAGCCGTCGCTCTCCGAAGGCTGGCCCGGCTCCACTCGAAGCGTCGACCGCCGCGCCGGTACAGACCTACCGTGACGACCATCAGCAGGATCAGGCCGACCATGTCAGACCTCGACCTCGACGGCGTCCGCTCTCGGCCATCCCGATTCGATCTCGTCGGCCGTGTGGTCCAGCGTATCCCTCAGGCGTTCCATGGATGCGGAATCGCCGTTGGCCGCCACCGCGCGATCGAAGGCGAGTTGCGCGAGTCGGATGAACGACTTCGTGACGTCGCGCATTTCGCTGCCGGTAAACCGTTCGCCCATGTTCACGAAACGCGAGAAAATGTCGTCGGTCCGGGCGGCGTGCTTCTTTCGGAACTCCTGTCCGGCGTCGGTGATGCGATAGACCCGCTTCCCGTCCAACTGCTCGGAGAGCACGTAGTCCTGATCTTCGAGCATCTGAAGGGTGGGGTAGACCGATCCGGGGCTGGGCGAATACATGCCCTTCGACTCCTCCTCGAGTCGGCGGATGATCTCGTATCCGTGCATCGGCTCATCCGCGAGCATCTCGAGCAGGAGATACTTGAGTTCGCCCTTGCGAACGACCCGACGCTTGGGCCCGAGCGGTCTACCGAACCCGAAGACGCCGGGTCCCATGCAGTTGGCCCACGCTCCGAAACCCCAGTCATTTTGCTTGAACACCCTGGAATCCCCCTCCAAAGTGGGAAATCTCGTCCTTTGCCGGCTCGCTGGCCGGCGGAGTATCGCGACCGATCACGATATATCGGAATAGATAGCGATATATCGGAATGAACGCAAGTCAGAAGCAGCGAGAGAGGCGGGGGGACGGCTCCGTATCCGTCAGGTACCGTTATGAGTTTCGATGGAGGTGGTGTGCACTTCGCTGATCGGTCGCCAGCACGAGCACGTCGGCGACGTTGACGTGCGGAGGGGCGTTCGCGACGAACGACACGCACTCGGCGACGTCGCCGGCGGTCAGCGGGGTGGTGTCGGCGTACACCGCGGCCGCCCGCTCCTCGTCGCCATGAAAGCGCACCCGCGAGAAATCCGTCTCCACAAGCCCGGGACTGACGCTCGAGACACGGATCATGGTCCCGAGCAGATCGATGCTCGTACCCTCCGTCAGCGCGCGCACGGCGAACTTGGTCGCGGTGTACACGGCGCCTCGCGGATAGATCTGGCGACCGGCGATGCTGCCGATGTTGATCACGTGCCCCGTCTCGCGAGCGATCATGCCGGGAAGAAACGCTCGGGTCACGAACAGGAGACCCTTGACGTTCGTGTCGATCATCCGGTCCCAATCATCGAGGCTTCCGGTCTGCACCGGGTCGAGGCCGGACGCGAGACCCGCGTTGTTGACCAGGATGTCGGGGAGCCCCCCTCGTTCCGTCAGGTCTGCCGCGGCCGCCGAAACGGCGTCGCGATCGCGCACATCCACGCCGGCGACCTCGACGGACACGCCGTGCGCGTCTCGAAGGCGAGTGGCCAGGTCCTCGAGACGGTCGATGCGTCGGGCCCATAGCACCAGGTTGGCGTCATCCTCGGCAAACCTGCTGGCGCACGCCTCGCCGATTCCGGCACTCGCCCCGGTGATCAGAACGCGTTGCCCCTCGATGCGGCTCATATCAGCGGTCCTCATCCGTCGCCGCACGGTCGAACAGCGTGCGATCGAAAAAGTCGGCGGCGGCCTCGAACGCGGCCAGCCAGTTGCGGTGGAGCAGGAACCCGTGGACCTCATCGGGGAACACCAGTTGCTCTACCCGTACGTCCCGGCGCCGCAGAGCCTCGAGCAGCGTGACCGACTCCGAAAACGGGACGTTCCGGTCGTCGTCGCCGTGGATCAAGAGGACGGGAGAACGCCATCCGTCGACCGACGACATCGGCGATGACTCGAATGCGAGCCGCGCGAAATCCTCTCGAGCCACGGGATCGTAGTCCGGCACGAAGTTGCGGAGTACCACGTTCCAGTCGTGCACCCCGTGGAGGTCCACGCCCGACGCGAAGAGGTTCGAATTCCGGGCGAGTCCGAGGGCGGTCAGGTAGCCGCCATACGAGCCGCCCCAGAGACCGATGCGGGTCGCGTCGACGTCCGCCCGAGCGGCGAGGTATCGGCCGGCGGCCAGTACGTCACGATACTCGCTCGCGCCGCGGGCCCCGTAGTCGAGTGCCTCACGGAACTCCAATCCGTACCCGATCCCGCTCCGGTAGTTGACGGCGAGGACGACGTATCCGCGAGAGGCGAGGTACTGATTCAGCGCGTACGCGTTGTGGTAGTAGCGCCGGTAATGCCAGCCGAGAAGCATCTGACGTCGTGACCCGCCATGGAAGAAGATCGCGGCGGGACGGGCCTCTCCCGACGTGAGACCGGGCGGGAGAAACAACTGTCCGTGGATCTCTACTCCGTCTTCGGAGTGGAAGACGACCTGCTCCGGCTCCACGAGCTGGCGGAACGGGAAGCCGACGGGCATGAAGCCCGACACCATCGCCCGTCGGGTCGATCCGGCCGGGACGACCTCCGCATGCGAAGGGGTCCGTCCGTCCGCGGCGAGGAACGCGTAGTCCGCTCCGTTGGCGCCGATCGCCGGGCCCCACTCCAGACCTGCTCCGGGCGTGAGCTGCTCGGGGGCCGACTCGCCGGGAACGATGCGCCACACGTGCCGCCTGTCGATATCCCCCTCGTTCGACGAATAATAGATCGTGCTCCCATCGGGAGCGGGCCGCACGTCCTCCACCTCGAAGTCGCCGGGCGTGAGCAGGGTGGCCGCTCCGCCGCCAGTCGACACCGCGTAGAGATGCGCCCACCCGTCGCGTTCCCACGGGAAGACCAGCAGGCCGTCTGACGTCCAGATGATCGGCGGACCCGAGACGCCGTGGAACGCGCTTCCCGGACCCTCCGCCGCTCGCCAGACCTCACGGCTCGCGCCGGTCGTCGCGTCGGCCACGCGGATCGACCACGGGAGCCCGTCGCGGACGGGCGCGAACGGGAGACGCTGACGCTCGTTGGGGATGCGCAGGAAGGCGATCTCGTCGCCGTCGGGCGACCACACGGGTACGGCGTCCCGGTCGAGGCTCGGGTCGAGGTACAGGACCGAGCGGTCGGCCGGATCGAAGACGCCCACGAAGGCGTGATCGTCGCGGTGGCTGACGAACGCGATCCGATCGCCGGTCGGCGACCAGGTCAGCTCGCCGGCACTCCCGCGGATGCGCAGCAGGGGGCCCGGCTCGGCGTCATCGTCGTCCAGGCCGATCGTGAAAATCTGACCTCGATCGAGATACGCGATGAGGCGCCCGTCCGGCGAGACGTGCGGGCTCGCGCCTTCCACGACCTTCCGTGCCGTGCCGCCGGCCACGGGCGCCACCCAGATTGCCCGCTCCGTCGGCTCGGGTGCCGACAGGGGGTTGGGGTTCTCGCCTGCCCGGTTCGGGGCACCCCCTCGCACGAACACGATGCTCCGTCCGTCCGGCGTGAATGCGAGATCGAGTACGTCCTGCCCGTCATCTTCGGTCCACGCGGACATCTGCCGTCGGGCGTACGCTGGGCCTCCTGCGCCCCAGACGTTTCGGCCCCCCCGGTCGTACCTCACCCAGGCGAACGCCTGCCCGGCCGGCGCCGCCACGAGATCGCTCGCGAACGGCGCCGTGAGCACGTCCTCCACCGTGAAGGCGGTCTGCGCGGCGAGGGTGCTCGGCGAGGCCGCAACCAGCCAGATGCCGAGCGCGCCGGCCAGCCGGAGCCGCGTCACGCTACGGACGGCGGAGGAAGTAGTAGCACCTGCTCGTCGCGGCATCGTGGTGGAAGCTCTGAACCGCATAGTGTCTCCCGAGGTAGTTGAGAAATGCCTTCCTGACGACATGACGCCACATCGTCAGCGTTTCGGGATCCTGCTCACCGAGCGAGGTCGAGTCGCACGGAACTTCGATCAGTACCGAGTTGGTTTCCGGCAACTCGAGGTCTTCGATCGTCTCGCCGATGTCCGGCAGGGTCACCACGTTCGCCTCGGTCGCCGCCCCGGAACGATCGGCGACGACGTCTCCATCGACCGCCCATTTCACACGTGCACTGTCGAGGTCCCACCGAACGATGAAACGATCGGTGTCGCCGCCCGCGTGCAGGGGACTGCCGGTATTCTCACCGTACATGTTGGGAACATACCCGGCGATCGATGCACCAAGTCGGTTGATGTTGAGATGGGCGTTTTGCGCGACGAGGGGGTCGAATGTCCAGAACACGGTCTTTACGCTGCGCTTGAGAAGCTCGCTTCGCTGATAGAGCTTTAGCAGCCGGCCGAGCCCCCTGCCGCGGGCGTCGGCGTGCACCGCCAGCATGTGGGACCACTGGACGAGACTGCCGCCCTGGTAGCCGAGCAGGGAATACACGAAACCGACCATCCGGTCGTCCGCATACGCCCCGACCAGAAGACCGCCGACCTTCTGTGAGACCTTCAGAATCGAGGCCGGCACCACGTCGGAGAAATCGTCTCCCCAGGTCGCCCGCTGAAGTTCGACGCACTCGTCGTAATCGGCCAGGCTCTCGAGGTGGCGAATCTCGGCCATGAGCGTCTCAGACCGTCAGCGCCCGTCCGGTCAGCGTCTCGCTGCGGACGGTCAGGCTCTGAATGCGATCGGTGTCGACGTCGACTCCGAGTCCGGGTCGAGAGCGCGGGACATCGACGAATCCATCGTCGCTCATCGTCCACTCCGGCGAGACGATGTCCTGTGCCCAGTAGCGCGAGCTCGGGGACAGGTCGCCGGGAAGGCGGAAGTTCGGGAGGGACGCGAGCGCGACGTTGTACGCTCGTCCGATGCCACTCTCGAACATTCCGCCGCACCATACGGGCACGCCGGCGCCCTCGGCCGTGTCGTGAATCGCGATCGACTCGGCGAAGCCACCGACCCGCCCCGGCTTGATGTTCACGATCTGCCCGCTCCCCAGCGCCAGCATGTCTTCCGTCGAGGCCACGTCGACGATCGACTCGTCGAGGCAGATCGGCGTTTCGAGAACCTCCTGGAGCCTGGCGTGGCGGACCAGGTCGCCCGCCGCGAGCGGCTGCTCGATCATGATCAGGTCGTAGGCATCGAGGCGGGCGAGGTGATCCGTGTCGGCCGGCGTATAGGCGGCGTTGGCGTCGACGGCGAGGTCGTGGTCGGGCCCGATCGCCTCCCGGACGGCGGCCACGTACTCGACATCGGCGCCCGGCGTGATCTTGAGCTTCACCTTGCGGTACCCTTCATCGATCGCGGCCAGAGCCTTTTCGCACAGGAGTGCCGGCGATCCCTGGATTCCGATAGAGATTCCCGTCGGCACCCGTTCACGCGTGCCGCCGATGAGATCCGCCAGAGGCTGTCCGCCTTTTTCCGCCGCGAGCCCCCAGCAGGCCATCTCGAGGGCTGCCCTGGCCATGCGGTGCCCCTGGATGCCGGTTGCAAGCAGTCCCGCCACCTCCTGTGGACCGTTCGGCCGGGCGTCGAGGATCCGGGGCGCGAGCCACTCACGCAGCGCCAGCCATGCGGTGTCGATCGTCTCCGGCGAGTAGTTGGGGAACGCGTCGGCCACGCACTCCGACCAGGCGGTTACGCCATCGGCGTCCCGGACCTCGAGGAGGAGAATCCTCCGGTTCTGTATGGATCCGGACGAAATGACGAACCGCTCGACCAGCGGGAGATGAATCTCGCGGAGCGTGATCTCTACGATTCGAATTGGCACCATGCTCTATTCGCCTGGTCGGTTCTCGGGTGTCCACCGTGGACGCTAATGTCCACCGGAGACGAATGAGAAACATACTGCGGCGTGTCGCATTCGTCGCCGCCCCCACGTTTCTTCAGAGAACGGTGATGTGAGAACCCGACCGGGGAGGTCTCGATGACGGAAAGCCGCGAACACGCGAGCCGCACGTGGACGATCGCGTTGCTGACCCTCGTCGGTCTGGCCGGGGGTGCGGGGTGCGGAGCGTCGATCGTCGGGAACGACTTCGACACGGGGCTGACCGTCCTGGTTCTCAGGGGACCGATCGAGCCGGTCGCCACCGAGGGGGAACCCGACTCGGAACCGGTTGAGGGCGCGACCGTTCGCATACGCGGCGTGGATGGCGGGAGTACCGAGGTCCGGACACGGTCGGACGGGACGGTCGTGGTGCTTCTTCTGCCCGGGCGGTACGACGTGGAAGTGCGCGACTGCCCGAATGCGATGTCGCTTCCGGCCCCGGCCGCGGTCGACATCGTGGCGGGTCGCATCGAAACCATCGCGTTCGACTGCGATACGGGGATCCGGTAGCCCGCAGCCTTCTAGAAGCTCAAGTAGTGGCTGATCTTGAAGATAAAGACGTTTTGAGAGGGCGCTGCGAAAAGACCGCCGAGGTCGCGCCCGACGTTGAGGTCTCCGAAGTTCTGCGTGTCGCGACGGCTGTGCTGCCAGACGAGAAAGATCTCGGACCCCGGACGGTACTGCCATCGGAACACTAAGTTTCCGCGGAGCGACCGGATGTTGAAGTTCCGATCGCGCGTCGCGTGATTGGGGCTGCCATCGCCCGTGAAGTCGAAGTAACGGACACCGTCGTCGACACAGGTGGTTCCGTCGACGCAGACCAGTCCCGAGCCGTCGTCGAAGGCGTCACCCTCCGTGAAGTCGAGCAGGTCGTACGACTCCGCCGACTGTAGCTGCCGATACGAGAGGTAATTCCCCGACGAGATCAGTGGCTGCAGGAACAGTTGCAGGCTGAGATCCGGAGTAAACGCGACGTTCAGCCGGGTGTCCATCGACAACGTGTTCCGCTCGAGGTCGCCGAACAGGTAACGGCTCCCGAAGGTGGGCTCGAACTCCACCGCGGCTGACCGCGTCACGTACTGGGCCGCGTTGCGTTGACGGCTGAAGCTCGGTCCGATTTCGATCTGCCAGCTCGGCGCCGGCCGAAAGGCGAAGCCGAGTCCGCCCCGGACGCTGTAGCCCGAGTCCCGGGAGCCCCTGGTATAGGAGAACGACGGCCGCATGCTGACGGCAGCGCGATCGTCCGTGTTGAAGTCCCCGCCGAGAGACCACCTCGACGGCGACATCATCAACGGGCCGCCGCGGGTCTGAGTACCCGACTGGGTCTGAGGGCTGTAGGAGCTGCGGATCGCGGCTCGCCAGTTGTTCAGGAAGGTGACGTTACTGCTCAACCAGAAGGTGCCCGTACTGTAGCTCCGGGCGAAGTTTCCATCCGCAAAGAGTCCGTCCTTGATTAGCGAATTTCGGAAATTGTGAAACGAGAAAAAGTTGATGTTGTAGCGGAGAAACAGACTTCCGGGCTGAACCTCACGGTACGTCACCCGCGCCCCGGCATCGAGTCGCTCGCCGCTCGTGATGAAGCCGAGGTCGTTGATGTCGAACCCGGGCGTCTGCTGGCCGAGCCAGAGGCCGTACGTCCAGTGTCGCGCGCTCTGGCGCTCGAACTGTAGCCGCCAGTCGCTCCCGAACAGCGACGTGGCCGTCGAGTCGACCCCGAGATAGCTCGCGTCGGGACGCTGAAAGTAGTGGAGCGAGTTCCGCTGCAGGCGCGTGATCGCGGTCTGCGAGCCGCTCACGAAGCTGCCGGCGTAGAAGCCCCAGAGTCTCCAGTTTCGTCCGCGGTCGCCACCCCACTGGTGCTCGAAGTCGAGGCCGAAACTGAAGGCCTCCCCGGGCAGGAAGTCGAACGCGCCGGTGTCGGGCAGGCCACGACTGATCGCGGTACCGATGATCCCGATCTTCGAGCCGCCGCCACGGAAATCCTGCTGCAGCCTCATGACGCCGTGCGCCGCGGCCGGCTGGGCGGTAAAGGTCGACAGCGAGTCGCCGTCGATGAAGAACGCGTCGCCGGACTCCTTCGCCGTCATCGCGCCGAGCGCCCCGACGGACAGGCCGCCGGCAGTCCGGCCGGTGAGCTTGGCGGCACCGATGATGGTGTTCAGGTTCGGGCTGTTCACGAAGTCGGCGTCGAATGGCCCGAAACCCTGCGGCTCGCGCCCGATCCGGCGACTGAAGAACATCGCTTTTCCGCCACGGCCACCGCGGCCGCTCTGGGAACCCGCGAATTCAAAGACCTTGGCGTCCTGGACAAAGAACGGCCGCTTCTCCGGGAAGAAGGTCTCGAACGCGGTGAGGTTGATGACCTCCGGATCGACTTCCACCTGACCGAAGTCCGGGTTGACCGTTGCGTCGATACTGAATGCCGAACCGATCCCCACGCTCAGATCGGCGCCGACGCGCGGGTCGAACTCGCTGGCGCTGACGAGCGGATTTCCCGGTACCGTCGGCGCCTGGTTGACCTGCGAAACGGCGAACGGCCGGATCTCGATACGCCGGCTGCCCCCCGTCATCTGGAATCCGTCGATCGTCCCGAACTGGCTGACTCGGCCGCGAACCATGCGCGACTGCAGGGAGAAGTAGTCCGTCTCGTTCGAATCGAGCCGTCGGCGTTCGAAGTTGATGCCCCAGGTCTGGTCGTCGGGTCCGGCCTCGTACCGGAGCTGCGAGAGCGGAATCTTCATCTCCACGCTCCACCCCTGACCATCGCGCTCGACCGCCGAAACCCAGACGGCGTTCCAATCTGCGTCCTCCTGAACGTCGGCGAAGAGGAAGGCGTCGCGCTGCGAACCGGAAGCAGCCACCTGGAACTGGTAGCCGGTCAGGCCATCCCGATTCGGATCGAACGAGACCGAGAAATAGTCGTACGCACCGCGCTCGTCTCGCCGCACCAGCTGGTCGTGGATTCGTGAGGGATCCTTCTCGTACATGCGGGCGGACACGTAGATCGACCGATCGTCGAAGACGACGCGGACCTCGGTCGGCTCGGTGGGCGCCAGGCCCTCGGTGGGCTCGCCCTGGACGAAGTCGGTGATCACGGGGGTGGACATCCATGCCGCTTCCTCGATTCGACCGTCGATCGAGATCTCGCCGTCCAGCCGGGTCGCCCTCGCGAGGGCCGGCACGCCGGCGCCGGACATGCCGGGACCTACGCCAACGGGTCCGGCGAGGCCGGGTGAACCCTTCTGTTGGGCGGCCAGTGGGACCGCTGTCGCCGTGGCTATCGCCACCGCGCACATCATCTTCATGAACTGCATCATCACGCATCTATGAATGGTCGACATCCCGTATCCGAACCCTGACCCGATCCCGTCGACATCTCTATTCCGTGGAACCCTGCCCAGCACGGTCTTGCACGCCTCACGAAACACGTGCACCGTGGTCCGCGTTTAGCTTCACCGACCGGGCTTTCGTACGAGGAGAGTGGGAATCATGACCGGGTGTCCGATGCTCGTGGCGGCCGACGTGCTCGAGAGCGCCGCCTGGTACGTCGAGATTCTGGGAGCCGACAACGCCCACCCGGGCGACGAGTTCGCGATGATCATGCACGATTCACAACTGGTCCTCATGCTTCACCACAAAACCTTCAACGAGCACCCGGCGCTGGAGGTTCCGGAGGGGCCGACCGCCGGAGCCGGAGTGCTGCTCTATTTCTGGGTCGACGACGTGGATGCCTCGTTCGCCCGGGCGACGGCGATCGGTGCTGCCGCCCTGGACAAGCCGCACATGAACCCCAACGCGCAGGCCCTCGAATTCAGTCTGCGAGACCCTGACGGGTATGCCGTGACCATTGCCGCGAAGCGCCGACAGGAAGAGGCGAACGCGGGTTGACGGAGAGGCGCGGCGGTCGGGGTCGGCCGGTGCTGCCAGGGTTGGCCCGGTGACCGCCGGGCCTTAACTTGCTACCGTAGTCGACAATCGCTGGTCGTGGTGATTTGAGGCAGATTGCAGCCACGTTAAAGAAGTCGCTAAAGAGCCCGCCCTGGTGGCGCCTCTTTTTTCGGCGACCGGGGCTTTTTGGGGTTCAGGTATGTCGGTTCTTCCAGCAGACAGCGCACGACAGGGCCTGCTCCGCGCGGCGGCGGCAGAGCGCATCCTCATCATCGATGGGGCGATGGGGACGATGTTGCAGCGCCTGGATCTCGACGAAGACGCGTACCGGGGCGACATCCTCGCTGACCACCCGTCACCGCTTCAGGGGAATCACGACGTACTCGGCCTTACGGCCCCCGACGCGATCGCCGGTATCCATCGGGCCTATCTCGAGGCGGGGGCCGACCTGATCGAGACGAACACGTTCAACGCCCAGGCGATATCCCAATCCGACTACGGAACGGAAGGCCTGGTTCGACGGATGAACGTCGAGTCTGCCAGAATCGCCCGAACCGTGGCCGACGAGTTCACGGCAGCCGACCCGACCCGGCCTCGCTTCGTGCTCGGCAGCATGGGACCGACCAACCGCACGGCGTCTCTCTCCCCGGACGTTGAGGACCCGGCGTTTCGCGCGGTCACGTTCGACGAGTTGGAAGTGGCCTATCGGGAGCAGGCGGAGGGGTTGTTGGACGGGGGCGCGGACATGCTCCTCGTCGAGACGATCTTCGACACGCTGAACGCCAAGGCGGCGTTGAGCGCGATCCTCGGCCTGTCCGAGGACCGCGGAGAAGAAATCCCGATCATGATCTCCGGGACGATCACGGATCTCAGCGGCCGTACCCTGTCGGGGCAGACGCTCGAGGCGTTCTGGACCTCGGTCCGGCATGCCCGCCCGTGGTTCGTGGGGTTGAATTGTGCGCTCGGGGCGGAGGATCTCGAGGCGCACATCGCCGAGCTCTCACGGCTAGCCGATACCCTGGTAAGCTGTCACCCTAACGCGGGTCTTCCCAACGAGTTCGGCGAATACGATGAGACGCCGGATCATATGGCTGGGGTCCTCGGACGTTTCATCGACCGGGGGCTGCTCAACGCCGTCGGTGGGTGCTGCGGCACGACTCCCGACCACATCCGCGCGATCCGCGAGCGCGTCGGCGACGCCTTGCCGCGCCGGCCCGCAGAGCCGGAAGCTCTGATGCGCCTGTCGGGCCTGGAACCCCTCGTGATCCGGCCGGACATGCTGTTCGTGAACGTCGGGGAGCGCACGAACGTCACGGGGTCGACGCGCTTTCGCGCCCTCATCGAAGAGGACCGTTACGACGACGCCCTCGCGGTCGCACGCGACCAGGTGGTCAATGGCGCGCAGATGCTCGACGTCAACATGGACGAGGGGTTGCTCGACTCTGAGGCCGCCATGGTCCGCTTCCTCAACCTGATCGCTGCCGAACCGGACATCGCCCGGATTCCCGTCGTCGTCGACTCGTCCCGCTGGGAAGTGCTCGAGGCGGGCCTCAAGTGTCTTCAGGGGAAGGGGCTGGTCAACTCGATCTCGCTGAAGGAGGGGGAGGACATCTTCCTCGAACAGGCGCGGCGCATCCGTCGCTTCGGGGCGGCCATGATCGTGATGGCCTTCGATGAGGAGGGGCAGGCGGACACCATCGAACGAAAGGTCGCGATCTGCACCCGAGCGTATCGGTTGCTCACGGAGAAGGCGGGCGTGTCTCCGGAGGACATCGTGTTCGACCCGAACGTGTTCGCCGTGGCGACCGGCATCGAGGAGCATGAGCGATACGGGATCGCGTTTATCGAGGCGGTCCGGGGGATCAAGCAGGCGTTGCCCGGTGCGCTCACCAGCGGAGGAATCTCGAACGTCTCGTTTGCATTCCGCGGGAACGAGGCGGTGCGCGAGGCCATGCACGCCGTCTTCCTGTACCACGCGATCGGGGCGGGGCTCGACATGGGGATCGTGAACGCGGGCCGGCTTCCAGTGCTCGACGACATCGATCCCGAACTTCGCGAAGCCGCCGAGGACGTTCTGCTCGCGCGGCGCCCCGACGCGACCGAGCGTCTGACGGAATTGGCCGGCAGGGTAACGGGTGGGGGGCTCCGCACCGAGTCGGACGACGCGTGGCGGCGGCTCGATGTGGGGGCCCGGCTGTCACATGCGCTCGTCGAGGGAATCGTCGAGCACATCGAGGGCGACGTCGAGGAGGCTCGCGCCGGCTACGACAGTGCACTCGAGATCATCGAGGGCCCTCTGATGGCAGGGATGTCGAGGGTCGGGGACCTGTTCGGAAGCGGCCGGATGTTTCTCCCGCAGGTCGTAAAGAGTGCGCGGGTCATGAAGAAGGCTGTTTCGTACCTCGTGCCCTACCTGGAGGCGGAGAAGGCGGGCGGTGGGTCGGGGCTGGACAAAGGAACGATCCTGATGGCCACGGTGAAGGGCGACGTCCACGACATCGGGAAGAGCATCGTCGGGGTGGTGCTGGAGTGTAACGGCTACCGGGTGCTCGATCTCGGCGTGATGGTACCGGCCGAGAAGATCCTTCAGTCGGCGCGCGAGCACGAAGTCGACGCCATCGGGTTGAGCGGACTCATCACGCCCTCCCTCGATGAGATGGTACGCGTCGCCTCGGACATGGAGCGCGAGGGCTTCGACCTTCCGCTGCTCATCGGGGGAGCGACGACATCGAGGACGCACACGGCGGTCAAAATCGATGAACGATACGGGGGGCCGACCGTCCACGTGCTCGACGCGTCGCGGGCCGTCGGTGTCGTGGGAAGCCTCCTGCACCCCGACCGCTCGAAGGGGTTTCTCGAGGACATGGCGGCCGAGTACTCCGAAGTTCGGGCGGCGTTCGCGGCCCGCGAAGCGGCGCGCAGCCAGGTGTCGATCGAATCCGCCCGCGAGAATCGCCTCGTGCTCGACTTCTCCGAACGGGCGCCGGTCGCTCCGGCTCACCCGGGGATCCACGTGTTCGATCCGTATCCGTTGGAGGAACTCGTCGGCTACATCGACTGGACGCCCTTCTTCCAGACCTGGGAGATGCGGGGACGCTTCCCGGCGTTGCTCGATGATGCCGTCGCGGGCGCCGCCGCCCGTGAGCTGTTCGACGATGCGAACGCGCTTCTCGAGCGGATCGTCTCGGAAGGATCGCTGACTGCCCGCGCCGTCATCGGGCTCTTCCCGGCGGCGTCCCGCGGCGACGACGTGGTCCTGTTCGCGGACGAGGGCCGCAAGCAACACCTCGCCATCGTTCATCATCTTCGTCAACAGATGGATCGGAAGACCGGGCCGAATCTTTCGCTGGCCGATTTCGTGGCCGCAGAGTCGTCCGGCGTCGCCGACTGGTCCGGCGCGTTCGCGGTTACGGCCGGCGAGGGGATCGTGGAGCTGTGCGCGGAGTTCGAGGCCGAATCGGATGACTACCGGAGCATCCTGGCCAGGGCGCTGGCCGACCGACTCGCCGAGGCGCTGGCGGAACGATTGCACCAGCGTGTACGCACCGAACTGTGGGGCTACGCGCCGGCCGAGGGTCTCGCGAAGGAGGATCTCGTGGCCGAAGCGTATCTCGGCATTCGACCGGCGCCCGGGTACCCCGCCTGTCCGGACCATTCGCAGAAGGCGACGCTGTTCGACCTCCTCGACGTCGAAGCGACGATCGGCGTCAGCCTGACCGAGAGTTTCGCAATGTGGCCGGGGGCGTCCGTGAGCGGGTGGTACTTCAGCCACCCCGACGCGAAGTACTTCGGTCTTGGGCGCATCAGTCGCGACCAGGTCGAGGACTATGCGCGGCGCGCGGGCATCTCCCTCGAAGCGGCGGAACGCAACCTGTCGCCCAACCTGGCGTATCGACCCGCAGGGCGTCCGGCGGCGGAGGCGGCCTCATGAGCGATCGCCTTCGCGACCTTCTGGGGGATGGGGGAATCCATGTCATGGATGGCGCGATGGGCACCGTCCTCTATCAGCGGGGCGTCTTCGTCAACGTGTGCTACGATGAGCTCTGCCTGACTCAGCCCGACGTCGTGCTCGGGGTCCACGCGGACTACGTGCGTGCCGGCGCCGAGCTGATCGAGACGAACACGTTCGGAGCGAACCCGATCAAGCTGTCCGCCTTCGGGCTCGACGGACGGACCGAGGAGATCAACGAATCCGCCGCCGATCTCGCGCGGAAGGCCGGCGGGGACCGGGCCGCCGTCCTCGGGGCCATCGGCCCGCTCGGCATCCGCATCGAACCGTGGGGACCCACGTCCATCGATGAAGCGGCCGATCTCTTCGCGCGACAGGCGGCGGGTCTCGCCGAGGGAGGAGTCGATGGATTCATCCTCGAGACCTTCTCGGATGTGGAAGAGATCGCTCAGGCGGTCAGAGCCGTGCGGCGCGTCGCCGGGTACGCCCCGGTCTTCGCGCAGATGACGTTCGGAGAGGACGGGTTTACCGCGTACGGAACGACGATCGAAACGATCGTGGAGCAACTCGAAGCCCTCGAGGTGGACGTCGTCGGCCTCAACTGTTCGGTGGGTCCTTCGGCCATGCTGGCTGGTGTGGAGCGCATGGTGGCGGTGGCGGACCGGCCGGTATCGGCCCTCCCCAACGCCGGGCTGCCGCGCGACGTGGGGGACCGAAAGATCTACCTGGCGAGTCCCGAATACATGGCGCGGTATGGTCGCCGGATGGCCGAGGCGGGAGCGCGGTTCATCGGCGGCTGCTGCGGGACGACACCGGAGCACACTCATCATCTGGCGGGGTTGCTCGGCGCTGCCGGCCCTCGCCGCCGGATCTCGAAGGTCGTGGACGTCGCGAAAGAAAAAGAGGGTGGGCCGCTCGCGGAACCGGTCGCGCTCGGTGCCCGGTCGGGGCTCGGACGTCGGCTGGCCCATGGCGAGTTCGTCAACGGCGTCGAGCTGACGCCGCCGCGCGGCTGGGAGCCACGAGAGCTCTTCGCCGGGGCCCGACACCTCCGTGACGTGGGCATCGACACCATCCACATCGTCGACGGTCCGACGGATCGCAGTCGGATCGCCTCGATTCCCGCGGCGATCCTGCTGGAGCGCGAGCTCGGAGTCGAGACGGTGCCGCATTACAGCTGTCGCGACCGCAACATGCTCGGGATGGTGGGCGATTTGCTCGGGGCCGCGGCGGCGGGCATACGCAACGTACTCCTCGTGACGGGCGACCCCCCGAGGCAGGGACCGTACGACACCGGCGGGGTCTACGACATCGACAGCATCGGTCTGACCAACGTGGCCCGGCAGCTCAATCTCGGCCTGGATCCGGGTGGCGGATCGATCGGGGCTCCGACCTCTTTCGTGGTCGGAGTCGCTGTGAACCCGGGAGCCATCGATCTGGAGGAGGAGATCCGCCGCTTCGCATGGAAGGCGGAGGCCGGGGCGGACTACGCGGTTACCCAGCCCGTCTATGACGTGGAAAGCTTTCTATCCTTTCTGCGGCAGGTGGAGGAGTTCGGCGTGCCGATCATCGCCGGGCTCTGGCCACCGCTTTCGCTTAGAAACGTGGAGTTCCTGGCCAACGAAGTGCCCGGGATCACGGTTCCCGCCGAGGTGATCGAACGCATGCGTGCGGCTCAGGATGGCGGCGAAACCGCAGCGCACCGTGAGGGCATCGCTCTCACGCGCGAGGTGCTCGACGAGATTCGGGAGGCGATCGCCGGCGTGATGGTCAGCGCGCCCGGCGGACGGGTCGATCGAGCCATCGCCGTCCTGGATTGAGGCAGCCTTCTCAGGGGCCGTCGAAGAACTCTGGTGGGCCACGGGCAGTTCAGCTCCGAAGCCGCTCCACCTCCGCCATGATCTTCTCGAATCTCTTCCCGGCCGATCGGGCGCCGAGGTTGCACACGTAGGTGTTGGAGACCCCGACGTTCCGCAAGGCCAGAATCGATCGCGCGCAGTGTTCTTCCGGGGTTACCCCCTCATCGAATTCGCGCGCCACGGCCTCCACGGGGACGGGAAAGAACGATGAAAGTCGTCTGAGCGTCTCTCGGAGTCCGTTGCGGTAAAAGAAGACCCCATATGCGGTGGGGAGCCCGATGTCTCTCCCGTGTGCCGCCTCCAGCCATGCCTCGACCGCAGGCAGATCGTGATGAGAAACGACCTGGGTCAGCAGGTAGTCCGCCCCGAATCCGGCATCCCCAACGAAGCCGGCCTGCGCGGCGGGATCGGCATGCGGGTTTACCCACCCCCCGAGCGCGAGATCGGGAATTCGCGCCCGAATCTCGGCCCGCAGCATGTAGGCATGCGGGAGACAGCGCTCGGGTCCTCCCGGATCTCCGCCCACCACCGTCAATGCTTCGAGCCCTCGAGCCCGCGCCCGCTCGGCATACACCAGACAGTAGTCGAGCGGGTGTTTGCAGGTCAGGAACGGAACGACCCCACGCGGATCGACCTGTCCGGCCAGGTTGCCCGCGAGATGCTGCAGGTTTTCTTCTTCCTCATCTCCCACCGCGTTGTCCGTGAGAAAGAGCGGGGCGCGACGGGCGGCGAGCCGCAGAATCGAGTTCGACAGATCGATCCACATGTCCATGGCCCCGCCGCGAGTCAGACCGCTCCGCGGAGGGCGGAGCTCGACGCCCACGACGGGGTTTCCCGAACTCAGGGCCTGGACGTACGACCCGGGGGTCGACATGGGGTTACACCCTCACGAAAGGCTGCTGCGCGAAAAGTGGACCGACGTCGTAGCCGAGCCCCCGGCCCGCGTAAAGTTCGGGCGGCACTCCGATGTCGCCGACGTACAGTTCCCCGACGTGTTCGCGACCGGAGACCCGGGTCAGTCCGATCTTGGGGAGCGCGAGGGTCAGGGTCACGTCGGCCCGCACAGACGCTCCGGGAGCTTGCCCCGTCGTCGCGTCGAGCCCCGAGGGAACGTCGAGGCTCAGAATCGGGGGTCCGAGATCGTTGGCGAGTGCGATCAGTCTCGCAGACTCGTCTCGCGGCGCACCCTCGAGGCCGTACCCGATAATCGCGTCGACGACAAGGTCGAAGTCGCCGAGAACGGTTGGCTCTGCGGCATGGGTCAGGGGGACATCCATTCGCTGAATGATATCGAGCTGATGTTCCGGGATCCCGAGAAAATCCTCGGGCGGTCGCGTCGTGAGGACGCGTACGTTCGCCCCCCAGGCATGGAGCCGGCGGGCACAGACCAGACCGCCACCGCCATTGTTCCCCCGCCCACAGACCACCAGCACGCGGCGTCCGACAGGGTCGCCACCGAAAAATCGCTCGCGCGCGAGCGCCGCCAGGACGTACCCCGCGCTCTCCATCATCTGGATGAGTTCGATGCGGAAGTCCACGATCATCGATCGGTCGACCGTTCGCATCTCATCCGTTGTCAGAACCGGCATGCCCCGCACACGATCCTCCCTTCAAAGACTCCGGGTAATAGATTCGCGATGGCGACGGGATTCAAGCTGCCGACTTTCCGCATCACCCTCGAGACGCCGACAGGCGTCAGAGCTGAGCATATGACCGCGATCGATGATTTGCTGACCCTCCTGACACGTACGCCGGCGACGGTCCGAGCGTTGCTCGAGGATCTTCCCGCCGACCTGCTACACTCCGATGAAGGGGAAGAGACCTTCAGCCCGTTCAGCGTTCTCGGTCACCTGGTCCAGAGTGAGATCGATGACTGGGTGCCCCGCGCCGAGTGGATTCTGAAGCATGGCCCCGAGGTTTCGCTCCCGCCCTTCGATCGGTTCGCGCATGTTGCACGCACCGCCGACCGTTCGTTGGACGAGCTGCTGACGGAGTTCGAAACGCTGCGAGCCGCGGGTCTTCAGACGGCCCGCGACGTACTCGCGGCGGGGGGCGATCTCGAGGTGGTCGGGATGCATCCGACACTCGGGAAGGTCACGCTCGCCGAACTCATCGCAACGTGGGTCGTGCACGACCTGGATCACATCGCTCAGATCGTTCGGGTGGTCGCTCGGCAGCTGGAGCCCGATGTCTGCCCCTCGAACGGCTGAGAACGTCTGGCCGGTCACGTTACGACGCCACCGCCCTTCCTCGCCCGAACCCCGAGACTCAGCAGCCTCTCAAGTCCGCGACGCCGCTCGAACCGCCTCGGCGAGCGCCGGTCCGTAGGGAGCCCGGTGGATCCCCGCCTCCGTCACGATTCCGGTCACCAGGTCGGACGGCGTCACGTCGAACGCCGGGCTCCACACGTCGGCTTCCGCCGGGGCCGTGACCTTCCCGAACCCTTGCCGTATCTCGTCGGCGCTTCGGTGCTCGATCGGAATGTCGGCGCCCGTGGGTGTGTGCAGATCGACGGTCGAAGTCGGGGCGAGGACATAGAAGGGGATGCCGTGGTGACGGGCGAGCACGGCCAGGCCATAGGTGCCGATCTTGTTGGCGACGTCACCGTTCGCAGCGATCCGGTCTGACCCGACGAAGACGATGTCCGGGGGGTTCTGAGCGAACAGGGCTCCGGCCATGTTGTCGGAGATCACGGTCACGTCGATGCCCGCCTGGGACAGCTCCCACGCGGTGAGGCGGCTCCCCTGAAGAAGCGGTCGCGTTTCGTCCGCGAACACTCGAATCGTCTTGCCCTCCTCGGTGGCCACGTACACGGGGGCCAGTGCCGTGCCGATTCCGCCGGTCGCGAGCGAGCCCGCGTTGCAGTGGGTGATCACCGCATCTCCATCCGACAGGAGGGCCGACGCGTGCTCGCCGATCGCCCTGCACATGCGCCGGTCCTCGTCGAGAATCGCGTCGGCCTCCGCCACGAGTCTTGCGGCGAGCGCCTCCGGGCTCTCCGCACCTGCCGCGAGGATGCGCCTGACCCGTTCGATCGCCCACACGAGGTTGACCGCGGTCGGCCTCGCGGCGGCGATTCGGTTCGCGGCCACCTCGAGCGTCTCCACACACCCGGCGACATCGCGGCCGGCGTCGACGCACTGCCGGGCGAGGGCCCCGATCCCCATGGCCGCGGTGATTCCGATCAGCGGGGCGCCGCGCACGCGCAGGCTCTGGATGGCCTCCTCGACCTCTTCGACGGTCCGAATGTCGATGTCGAGGCGAACCTCCGGGAGCTTCGTCTGATCGAGGATACGGATCGCGCGGCCGTCGTCGGCCCAGCGAATCGTTTCGGGGACGGCGTAGGGTGTGGTCATGACCGCAAGGTACCGTGGGGGTCGCCGAAGGGCAGGTTGGGGCGCTGGTGGGGGTCGCGTCGGACCGCGTAGTTTCGGGAACGTTCCCGCGCCCGGACCGGAAGGGTGTCGAGACCTGGAACGGTGTCGAAGAGGAGGAGTCCCGATGAAGTTCCGTACCCTCGTCGTGTCCGTGATGCTCGCCGCGGCGGTCCACGTCCCGCTGACCGCGCAGATGGCCGGGGCCGACACGTTCCAGCCCGCCGACGTATTCGAACTCGAGTACGCCGGGGATCCGCAAATCTCGCCCGACGGGAGCGAGGTCGTGTACGTCCGGACGTTCATGGACATCATGACCGATCGGCCACGCCAGAATCTGTGGATCATCGGTACGGAGGGGAGCGGACACCGGCCGCTGCTCACGGGGCAGCAGAACTATTCATCGCCTCGCTGGTCGCCGGACGGCTCGCGGTTGCTGTACGTGGCGACCGACGAGAACGAGCAACGCCAGCTGTTTCTGCGCTGGATGGACACCGGCCAGACGGCGATGCTGACCCACCTTCAGCGTTCGCCGGGCGGAATCTCGTGGTCTCCCGACGGCCGCTTCGTCGCGTTCAGCATGTTCGTGCCTGACGCGGCGCCGGCATTCGCGGACATGCCGGCGAAGCCCGACGGGGCGGAGTGGGCGCCGCCCGCCAGGACGTATGAACGGCTGCTGTATCGCGCGGACGGGCAAGGGTTCCTGCCGCTCGGCAACACGCACATTTTTGTCCTCCCGGTCGAAGGTGGAACACCGCGCCAGCTCACGGACGGTCCGTACAATCATGGCGGGACGCCCGAGTGGACCCCGGACTCCCGATCGCTCCTGATCTCGGCCAATCGCCGGGACGACTGGGAGTACCAGATGAACAATTCCGAGATCTACGAGGTCTCGGTCGCGGACGGTGCGGTGAGGCAACTCACGAACCGGGAAGGCCCTGACGGCGGTCCACGGGTGTCGCCCGACGGACGCCTGATCGCCTACACGGGCTACGACGATCGGTTTCTCGGCTACCAGGTTTCGAAGCTCTACGTGATGAACCGCGACGGGTCGGGTTCGCGCATGATCGCCGACGATCTCGACCGCAGCATCTCCAACGTGCAATGGGCGGCGGACAGCCGGAGCGTCTTCGTCCAGTACGACACGGAAGGGAACACGCGCATCGCGACGGTAGACCTCGATGGGCAGGTCACCGATCACGCGAACGACGTGGGTGGGCTGTCGCTGGGACGTCCGTACGGCGGCGGCACCTTCTCGACGGCGAACGACGGCAGTTTCGCATTCACGCTGGGGACCCCCGAGCACCCGGCCGACCTGGCGGTGGCGTCGGTCGGCGGCGAGACCCGCCGACTCACCTGGTTGAACGACGACCTGTTCGGTCACAAGGAACTCGGCGCCGTCGAGGAGGTGTGGTACAAATCGTCCTACGACGGGCTCGACATCCAGGGGTGGATCGTCACGCCGCCCGGCTTCGACCCGAGCCGGAAATACCCGTTGATGCTCGAAATCCACGGCGGGCCGTTCGCCAACTACGGCGACCGGTTCGGCGCCGAGATCCAGCTGTACGCCGCGGCCGGATACGTGGTCCTCTACACGAATCCGAGGGGCAGCACGAGCTACGGCGAGGACTTCGGCAACGAGATCCACCACAACTATCCGAGCCAGGATTTCGACGATCTGATGTCCGGTGTCGATGAGGTGATCTCGCGCGGTTACATCGATGAGGACCAGCTCTTCGTGACGGGCGGGTCCGGTGGTGGCGTGCTGACCGCCTGGATCGTCGGACACACGGATCGCTTCGCCGCTGCGGCCTCCCAGAAACCGGTGATCAACTGGTACAGCTGGGTGCTCACGGCGGATATGGGGGCGACCGGTGGGCTCAACTACTGGTTCCCGGACACCCCGTGGAACGCCCTGGACCACTACATGCAGCGCTCGCCGATCCAGCACGTCGGGAATGTCACGACTCCCACGATGCTGATCGGTGGCGAAGTCGACTGGCGCACCCCGATGTCGGAGTCGGAACAGTTCTACCAGGCATTGAAGATCCGGAAGGTCCCGGCGGCTCTGGTGCGAATCCCCGAAGCGTCACACGGAATCGCCGCGCGTCCGAGCCAGCTGATCACGAAGGTGCAGCACATCCTCGCGTGGTTCGAGCGTTACCGGACCGACGGCGTCACCACCAGCTCGGTGCCGTGAACGTGTCCGGCGCGCCATGACGCGGCCCGATGAGTTGGGACTCGATCGGAAAATCACCCGACGCGACTTCGTCTACCTGGCGGGGGCGGGTGTCGCGGGCGCGGGGCTGGGCTGCGGTCGGGATGGAGGGGCCCCCGGTGTCGGCGGTGAGGCCGCCTCGACCGGGGTTTCGCCGGATGCGTGGTCGGACGCGCTCGGACCCGACTGGTACGGTCCGGGCGGTGTTGGCGACTACCGGGGGTCGCACGGAAACACGCCCGACGTCGTGCGGGTGGCGCACGGACTGCGGGTGGACCGTTACGCGGCGGACCTGGCCGGGGCGACGGACACCGGCGAGCGGTTCGACGTGGTGATCGTGGGCGGCGGGCTCTCGGGGCTTTCGGCGGCTCACCATTTCAAGCGCCTTCACCCGCGCGGGCGCTGTCTCGTCATCGACAATCATCCCGTGTTCGGCGGGGAGGCAAAACGTAACGAGTTCGATGTCGATGGCGTGCGCCTGATCGGGCCCCAGGGATCGAACGACTTCACGGTGGGTCCCCGCACCGGTGGGCCCGACGACTACTTCACGTCGCTGGGGATCCCCTCCGAGTTCGAGTACGCGCCGTGGGAAGACGAATCGGTCCGGGTTCCCCTGGACAACTACGGGTACATGCACTGGGTGCAGGACCGGTTCTCCGTCGGCCATTTCTTCGCCGGTGCGGGCGGACGCGGCACGTGGGTACGCGATCTCTGGGGTAGCGGTCTCACGGAGGCCCCATGGTCCGATGAGGTACGGGCCGGGTTCCAGCGATGGCGAACGTCACGCATCGACGACCACACGCCGCCCGAGTCGCGAGGGCAGGATCCCCCGCGCTGGCTCGATCGAATCACGCTCAAGGCGTACTACGAGGGCGTGCTCGGTCTCCCGCCGGAGGTGACGGCTTACGTCGACCCAATTCTGGCGAGCATTATCGGCCTGGGTTGCGATGCCATCTCGGCGTGGTGGGGATTTCACTTCGCGCTCCCCGGATTCGGCCTCCCGTCGCGCTACGACGACGTGACGTTTCATTCGTTTCCGGGCGGTAACGCCGGAATCGCCCGATATTTCGTGAAGGATCTCGTGCCGGGCGGGATTGCCGGGGGGGGCGATCTCGGAGACGTGATCGGCGGCGCGATCGACTTTTCGGCGCTCGACCGCGCCGACTCGGTCGCGCGGATTCGGCTGGGCGCTACGGTGGTCGACGTGCGCCACATGGGATCCGGTGACGATGGAAACCGCGTGCGAGTGACCTACGCCCTCGGCGATCGACTGCACTCCGTGGAGGCCTCGGGTGTCGTGATGGCGAGCGGTGGTTGGGCGAACCGGTACGTGCTGTCCGAGTTGCCTGCAGGCCACCGGACGGCCTACGACAGCTTCGTCCACGCGCCGATACTGGTCGCGAACGTCGCGCTCACGAACTGGCGGTTCATGGATCGCCTCGGGATCTCCGCTGCCATTTACGAGGGCGACTTCGGTTTCTCGTGCAATATTCGTCGTCCGATGTACACTCCGGACTACCGCCCGCCGTTTGGCCCCGATGACCCGACGGTGCTCACATTCTATTCCACGTTCGAATCTCCCGGTCTGTCGCCGGCGGAGCAGGGCGCCCGGGGTCGAACCGAGCTCCTGAGCCGGCCGTTTGCAGACTTCGAGCGCCGCATTCGTGAGCAGATGGTGACGTTGTTCGACGCCGGGGGGTTCGATCCGGTCACCGACATAGCGGGCATCGTCCTCAATCGGTGGGGCCACGCCTACGTTGCACCGGGTCCCGGGTTCTTCTATGGCACCGGGTCTGAGCCGGCGCCACCCGATGTCGTGCGTGAGCCGTTCGGGCGGATCGCGATCGGCCATTCCGAGCTCCGCGGTCATCAGAACTGGACCGG
>JBGMQU010000030.1:0-12552 GCA_048060725.1 Gemmatimonadota bacterium
CGCGAAAACTCGTTGGCCGAACTCAGCAGGAAGGCGAAGGAGGGGCCGGTCCCGATGCTGAGTCGGTCGTTGAGCTGGTACTTTGCGATGACCGGCAGATCCAGATAGTTGAGGTTCATCTGAGACTCATCCGGTGGGTTGATCACGCCGTCGACAGGAGGCAGGCCCGACCCCTCGAACGGGATCCCCTTCGCGCCCTTCCGGGACAGCGGCGCGAACTCGGGCACGAGATACAACTTGTCGCTCAGCTTGATCGTCGCGAGCAGTCCGAAATTGAGTCCCGTCTTGGACCGCGTGTCGTCGATCCCGCTCAGATTGGTGACGTTGGCCCCGACCTTGAGGCTGAAATAGAAGTTCTCGCTCGCCACCTTCTCCCCGAACAGCAGCACGAGAATGGCGGCCTGGCCTCGGGCGGGCGCGGCGCTCGCGCCCAACAAGACCACCGCCAGCAACAACGACGCAATCCTTTTCACGGTGTGCTCCAGTCCTGAGAGAGTCTCTCTAGTTGCCGCTCGTGCCGGGCAGCATCTCGAAGTCGGGTGTGAACTGGACCAGCGTCGCCATCAATTGGGCCATTAGCTGTGCGTCGCCCTCCATGGTGGCGCGCCCGTCTGCGACCAGATCCGCGAACGTGACTTCGCCTGTCATGACCGTGTCCAGGTCGTGGCGATCGACGGTGAGCGTCAGGTCAGGGTCCGTCGACGAGATACCCCTAGCCTCTTCTCCAGATCGTGCGGGTGGCGGCCTGGCATAGAGCTCGTCGAAGGGCAGTCTTACCTTCAGTCTCCGCCGTCGATGGCGTTCCGAATCATCTCGGTGATTCGTTCAAGATTGAGGGACGGCGGCGTTTGCCGCGGCGGGAACTCCCGGAAACTCGCGAGGAACTGCGAAACGGCGGGCATCGCCAAGGCTATCAAATACTGGTTTTGTTGATGCCATCGATTGTAGACGTTCGAATCCAACTCAGCGCGCTCATAGGGATCCATTCGCAGATCGAAGATCAGGGGCAAGCGCAACTGCACAAAAGGTTCCCGCCAGACTGCCTGCTGCCGCGCGCGCTGGACAGCGAACGCAAACTTCCAGCGGCCGACCCGCACGCCTACGAGCAGGCCGTCGTCATTGAAGTATAAAAATTCTCGCCGCGGCCCCTCAGCCTCCTCTCCGGTGAGATGGGGCAAGAAGTTGTACCCATCCAGATGCACCTTGTACGTGCGATCGCCGGCAGTGTGGCCGACCTTCAGTTGTTCTATGATATTTGGTTCGCCTACGGCAGCCATCAGGGTGGGCACCCAGTCGAGGTGGGACATAATCGCGTTGGACACGGAGCCGGGAGCCACCTTTCCCGGCCAGCGAACAAAGGCCGGCACTCGGTATCCGCCCTCCCAGTTGGTGTTCTTTTCGCCGCGGAATGGAGTGATCGCCGCGTCCGGCCACTCATTGAGGTGCACACCATTGTCGGTCGTATAGATGACGATGGTGTTCTCGGCGATACCGAGTTCATCGAGCTGGTCCAGCAAGACACCCACATGATCGTCGTGCTGGAGCATGCCGTCGGCATACTCGTTCAACCCTGAGCGACCATAGTAGTTCGCCGGCACATGAGTGTAGAAATGCATCCGTGACGAGTTGAACCAGACGAAGAACGGCGTATCGGCGCTCACAGCACGGTCGATGAAATCCACCGTAGCTTCGAGAAACTCCTCGTCGACCGTCTCCATGCGTTTCTGGGTAAGAGGGCCCGTGTCCTCAACCCGCCCGTCAGCGTACGAGCGGATGACCCCTCGTGGCCCCCATCGTTCTGCAAATGCAGGATCCTTGGGGTATAGGTAGCGCTCGGGCTCTTCCTCTGCGTTCAAGTGGTAGAGATTGCCAAAAAATTCATCGAACCCGTGTTCGGTGGGCAGAAACCGATCCAAGTCACCGAGATGGTTCTTGCCGAATTGGCCCGTCGCGTAACCGAGGGGCTTGAGCAACTCGGCCAGGGTGGGGTCTTCATCCTGTATCCCCAGGCTGGCACCGGGAACACCCACCTTGCTCAGCCCGGTGCGCAAGACGCTTTGGCCCAGAATAAACGCCGAACGGCCAGCGGTACAACTTTGCTCGGCGTAGTAGTCGGTGAACAGCATGCCTTCTTTGGCAATCCGATCGATGTTCGGGGTTTGGTAGCCCATCATGCCAAAGCTCAGGTGGCTGATATTGGGGATCCCAATATCATCGCCCATAATCACCAGAATGTTCGGCCTTTCCTGAGCAAATGCCGACGTTCCACCGACCAGGAGTGCCAGGGTAAATAGTGAGAAAGCTCTGACCATTCTCCTTCTCCTTCCGAGAGGGGTTTTCCCTCCGCTCCGATGTTGCGACCCATCACGTCCCATTGGGGAGACGCTCATCAGCGTTTCGGGAACATGAACTGAAGCTGCAGGCGAGTGCCCCACCGGCCGACCAGGCCGGGACGGACGGCGTTGTAGTAGACCTGCACGTTGGCATTCATGGGCTGGCTTCCGAGCCGGAAGATCTTCCCGGGGCCGCCCCCAAACGGGACAGTCCACTTGTTGCCGTCGCTCGCTTCCCAGTTGGCGGTGATAATTGGCGCGAAAACCACATACCACCCGTTGGAAAGGTTGAGGTTTGCGAACACCTGACTGAAAAAGAAGTTGATGCTCGAGTCTTCCGAGCCACCGATCGACCAGACGTTGTTGACCAGCGCGCCGATGACCCAACTGCCGGGCATGGTGAGGACGACCAGAGAGGGCCCGAGCGCCCACTGATCCTGACCGAGCCGGTCGTCCGTTGCGGTTGGTATCAGAAGGGCGGGCCCCGCGCCCCAGATGATCTTGCCGGCGGCGCTAGGTGAAAGGAAAGCGGAGAAGCTGAGATCTCCCAGTCCCGTTTTCCCTCCCTGCCCCTCGACCAACTCCGGCATCGTGATCACCGGCAGGATCGTCCGCGTGATGAGGTTCACGCCGTCTGAGAGCTTGAAGGGCACGACCGGCTGGATATTGAGAACGTTGAACGTCCCGCCCTGGGGTCCCCAATCGAACGTCGTATTGTTCTGAAATGGCAGGCTGACCATGCTGGCGACAGGGTTCTGTACAGCCCGGGCGAGTTCCGCGGTTTCGTCCTCGCCCGGCTCGATCGTGCCGTCCCCCTTCACCTGCGACGCCACCTGAATCGGTGCTAGAACGGCCATCGAACACGCCGCGAGCCACGAGACTGTCGTCCTGGGTATGTTCATACGTCTTCCTCTAGAGCAAGTAAGATGAGGGCTGCGGCGGTTGCCGGTTCCTGCTGAAACGCGTCGCATGCTCCGGACTGTTCAACCGTGGCTCCTCGACGTCCTGTCAGCTTCGTCAACTCAGTCCCTTTTCGTTCCCGGCAGCATCTCGAAGTCGGGTGTGAACTGGACCAGCGTCGCCATCAGTTGGGCCATTAGCTGTGCGTCGCCCTCCATGGTGGCGCGCCCGTCCGCGACCAGATCCGCGAACGTGACTTCGCCTGTCATGACCGTGTCCAGGTCGTCGCGATCGACGGTGATCGTCAGATCAGGGTCGTCGTCCAGATATCCCGCGATGTTGGTCAGCGTCGCGTTGCTCAACTCCAGAACGAAGGTCTCGTCACGATCCGGCGTGATGAAGTTGATCGTGAACGCGAGTCCGGCAGCCTCCACCGCTTTGCTGTCCATCTGAATGGCGAGAAACTCGAGGAAAAGCTCCGTCGGCATCGCCCGGAGAACATCGGGTACGACGCCGGCTGGAACGGCTCCCTCGGGGATACCCGAGCGAAGTTCGAATGCCGCCGCAAGGAAGGCGTTCCGCGTGCTGTTGCTCTCCTGCTGATACCCGAGCTGCTCGTACGCATCCGCGAGAAGATCCTTCGCCTCCTGATCAGCCGGCTCCACCCATACGAGCCTGTCGAGGATCTCGGAAGCGAGCAGGTACTCCCCCTGATCGTAGAGCTCCTGTCCCTTCGAGAGGATCGGGTCCCGGCCGCCCATCATCTCCACGAAGAGCGGAGCCGAGTCCTCTGGGGAAACCGGGATCAGGGTGCGCGGATTGGCATCCCAATGTCCCAGGTAGAAATTCACCACGCCGCGGACGTTGTTCTTGACGTCGCCGTGGTAGCTCCGTGCCGCCCACTGCCGCTGGAGGCTCGCCGGAACCTCGTACACGTTGTGGATCTGATTGATCGTGACGCCCTGATTGACCAGATGAAGCGTCTGGTTGTTCAGATGGGCGTACGCATCGCGCTGCGCCCGCATTACCTCCTGAATCCGCCCGTTCCCCCACCGCGGCCAGCTGTGCGACGCGAACATGACGTCGGCGTCCTTTCCGAACAGGTAGAGCGCCTCGTTGATGTACTTGGACCATTGCAACGCGTCTCGTACTCGGGCCCCGCGAAGCGTGTAGATGTTGTGGATCGTACCGGTGATGTTCTCGGCAGCCCAGAAGGCGTTGAACTCGGGGAACCACGTGTTCATCTCGGACGGAGCCTCCGCCCCCGGCGTGTTCTGGAACACCATGGTGACACCGTCGACCGTCAAACGCTCGACCGCGTCCTCGATCGTGCGCGTCGGGGCAATGAGCCCGACCGCCCCCGCCGATATGTTCTTCCCGATCGACTGATCGACGTGCCCGAACGGGCTTGCGGGCAGCAGCACGCCGTACTGGAAGAACAGCCTTCGGGTCATGGCGTTTCCGGCGTGCACCATCTCGGAGATCGCGTGCTCCATGAAGCCGATCGGGGCGATGATCTGCACTCTGCCGGCGTGGACGTCGGCTTCGTCGACGACTCCGCGAGCGCCTGCCCAGTGATCACCGTGGCTGTGCGAGTACACTACGGCGACCACGGGCCGCTCACCCAGCTGTTCGTTGATCAATTCGAGCGCCGCGCGTGCCGTCTCCGCCGAGGTGAGCGGATCAAAGACGATCCATCCCGTGTCACCCTGGATGAAGGTGATGTTGGCCAGATCGAAGCCGCGTACCTGGTAGATCCGTGGGACCACCTCGTACAGGCCATAATTCATATTCAGGACGGCCTGTCGCTGCAGGGAGGGATGGACGCTGCCGAAATCGTTCCCTTCGAGAAGGAAGTCGTAGCGCCCCATGTCCCACGCCACGTGACCGGCATCCGCCATGATTTGCCGATACGCGGGGGCCGCGATAAACCCTCGCGCGGCCTCCTCCAGGTCGCGTTCATCCGAGAAGGGAAGGGCGGCGGCGTTGTCCGCCCGTACTGCGAGCGTATGCTCCGTGGGCGGGTTGCCCTTCGGGTGAAAATGTTCCTGCGCCGAGGCTGCGCCGGCGAGGGTGAAGATAGATGCCGTGACGAAAACGCTACCGAGCCATCTCATTGGTGGACCCCAGAGTTTCGAGATACTACGATCTGTCGCTTGGCTTGGACCTGGGAAGCTATGCTGTAGAAGAGCGGCCTCGAGCGGAAGAAAACCGAGCCCGTCGGATACACCTGTCGGCCCAACCGATGTTCACGCCGATCACGTTGAACTATCCGACCCACGATGTAGCTGCGGAGCGGCGGCGGCAAGGGCGACTTGATACCTGAATTGATGCGACCTCAAGAGATCGGAGTGCGGCGAATCCTCGTGGTGTCGGCCGCGCTGGTCACGGTCGCGTGGGGGCCGCGCCCCGCATCCGCCCAGACGAACATCGAGATCGATCGCGTCAGACCCCAACTCTGGGTCGACTATAATCCGACAGTTCCCCTGACCTCGAAATGGAGCCTCATCGGTGATGTTGGCGTCCGCTCGGAGCTCAAAGCAGATGGGTGGTGGCGCGTGGTCGTTCGTCCCGGCGTCGAGTACAAACTGAGCGACGTGGTACGGGTCGGTGGTGGGGTAGGGAACTTCATCACCGGCAACGACATCGCCGCCGATCGTTGGGAAATCCGGCCGTGGCAGGGCATCGCCGCGACCTGGCCGAACTGGAAACTTCCATTCCACCATTTTCTACGTCTCGAGGAGCGGTTCGATCTGGACACCCAGACCTGGAGATCCGCGACCTCGCTCCGCATCCGGTACCTGATCGGAACCTCGTACAGATGGGGTTCGTTTTTTTGGGGTTCCGAGTTCTGGGAGGTCTCCGCATCACTGGAGATGTTTGGCACTCTGGCCGGCGAACAGGGGCAGTCGCGTGAGCAGGTGAGGGCCGCCCTGGGGATCGAGAGATCCGCGAGTCGAGCCGTGCGGGTGCGATTCGAAGCCGTTTGGCAGAAACGGGGGCTTCTGTTCGTTTCCGACCAGACGGTGGACGATCTCTTCCTGCGGGTGCGCGTCTACCACGAGTTTCTGCCTTAGAACTGGGGGCGAGAGTTTTGATCCAGGCCCTGGAGGGGGGTAGTGGCCCGCGAGTCTCTCGGAGAGTTCGAACAGCGCGTCCTGCTGGCGATGCTACGGCATGGAGGAACGGCGTACTCCGCGCCGATGCGGGTTCGTCGAGTCGGTGTTGGAGGAACCCGCCCGCCAGATCGGCGGCCGAGGGAAGCGGGTGTTCACCGTGATGCCGGTGGCGGTTCTGGTCACCGTGTCCCTGGCTGCCGCGCTGATCCCCGCGAGACGCGCTGCTCGGGTGGATCCGTTGACGACGATTCGAGGCGACTGATCGGTCCCGGTCCCGATCGCGAACTCTCGGGGGTTGGATCGCGAGAGGCTGCCGAGAACGTTTCCGCGGAAACGCGGCATATTGTCCCAAACGTTTCCGCTGAAACGCTTGGCGCCTTCATCGCAGGCAGAACCGTGCGCACCGTCCGCCCCAGGCGTTCCGGTGGCGATCCCTCGGTTCCCGGCCCCATCGATCCTCCATGCATCAGGTGTCGTAATCGGTGAGCCTCATAATACGCGCGGGTCTCAACGGCGTATGAACGGGCGGGCGCCACAACCCTGCCTGACGGTCGGGACTGGCCCGCACCGCAGATCGATGCGACGATCGGTTTCATGGAAAAGGGGGAAGTCATCAGCATCGTCTACCTGAACGGGGACTACCAGCCGATCGAGGAGGCGAAGGTCTCGGTCAACGATCGGGCGTTTCTGTTCGCCGACGCCGTCTACGAGGCGATCCCCGTGTACAGTGGTACGATTTTCCTCCCGGATCGGCACCACGCGAGGCTGGACCGCGGGTTGGGAGAAGTCGCGATCGCGTTCGACGTGGCGGACCTCGACGGCGTTTGCGAGGAGTTGATCACTCGGAACGGCCTGGCGGACGAGGAATTCGGGGTCTTCTACCTTCAGGTGACCCGTGGCGTCGCGCCGCGCAGCCACGCGTTTCCGAAGACTCCCGTCGCCCCGACGGTCTATGCGTTCGTCGGACCGCTCGCACGCGCGACGCCGGAGCAATGGGACGCCGGGTATGCGGCGATCACGCTTCCGGACCAACGGTGGGGCAGGGCCGACATCAAGTGTACGGCGTTGCTCCCGAATGTCCTCGCACAGCAGGCTGCCGCGGAGGCGGACGTGACTGACGCAGCGTTCGTCCGCGAGGGTCTCGTCACCGAGGGAACCCACAACAACGTGTTCGCGGTCATCGACGGGGTGCTCGTGACGGCTCCCGCAGACCACCGCATCCTCCACGGCATCACGCGCCAGTTCATCCTCGACCTCGCGGTCGAACTGGGGATTGCGGTCGAGGAGCGGCCGGTCGAAGAGTCCGAGTTCCGAGGGGCCGACGAGATCTTCTTTACAGGAACGACGACGGAGGTGCGTCCGACGGTGTTTCTGGATGGAGAGCCGGTCGGTACGGGCGTTCCCGGGCCGATCACGCGTCTCCTGTCCGAGCGGTATCGCCGCGCCGTGGACGAAGCGATCTCTACCTGCTCGTCACGGGCTCCAGCCGGACGACGGCGGTGAGTTCTCCACGGCGGTCATCGATCGCGAGATAGATGAGGCCATCGGGTCCCTGACGGACGTCGCGGACCCGGCCGATGCCCTGAACGAGCGTCTCCTCGGCGACGACGGCCTGCCCGTCGAGCGTGAGACGGGCGAGCTGCTCTCCGGCCAGCCCGCCGGCGAACAGGTTCCCCTGCCACTCCGGGAACGCATCTCCCGTGTACATCATCAGCCCCGACGTGGCGATCGACGGGACCCAGAAGTGCGTCGGGTGCTGCATACCCTCCCGCATCGTACCCTCGTGGATCGCCAGGCCACTCCCGTAGTTCACGCCGTATCCCACGACCGGCCAGCCGTAATTCACGCCGGGGAGCACGAGGTTCAGTTCGTCACCGCCCTGGGGTCCGTGCTCCGTGATCCAGATGTCGCCCGTCTCCGGGTCGATGGTCAGGCCCTGCGGGTTACGGTGCCCGTAACTCCAGATTTCGGGTCGGGCGTCGGGGTCGCCGACGAACGGGTTGTCCGACGGAATTCGGCCGTCGTCGTGGATCCGGTTGGTGGTGCCGTGGTGGTTCGAGATGTCCTGCGCCGCGTGCGCCTCCAGATCACCGCTCGGCGATGCCTGACGGTCGCCGACCGTGATGAAGAGGTACCCCTCGCCATCGAACGCCAGACGGGACCCGTAATGGCCGTTACCGTCGGTCACCGCCTCGAACAGTTCCTCTACGTCGGTGAGGCGGTCGTTCTCGAACCGGCCGCGAATCACGGCGGTCGTGCCTCGCTCCAGCCCCTCCTTCGGCTTCGAATAGCTGATGTAGAGCAGGCGGTTCGACGCGAAATCCGGGTGCGGTACGACGTCAAGCAGGCCGCCCTGTCCCACCGCAACGACTTCGGGAATCCCCGCCACGGGATCAGGGAGGAGGACGCCATCACGGACGATCCGGAGGCGTCCCGGCCGCTCCGTCACGAGCATGTCGCCGTCCGGCAGAAACGCGATCGACCAGGGGTGCTCCAGACCGTCCACGACGGTCACTACGCGAAAGTCGTAGTAGGCCGAACGCATCGTCTCCTGTGCGAGCACCGGGCCGGCGACGAAAAGACCGATGGTTACGGCGAAAATGGACTGCGACGTACGGCGCATTCGGGATCTCCTGCGTGCGGCGAAGGTAGTGCGCGGAATTCTTCCAGCGTACGGGTGAAGCTGATCCCGGGTGAATACCCCCGCAAGCGACGCGGGGCTCCGTCAGCCCGGATCGCCGTCCGACTCGGACTCCGGTCTCGTCCAGAACCCTTCGGTCCCGGCGGCGTCCGCGGCGATCGGGCCATGGAACAGGAGTGAGTTGAACAACACGCGGAACGTGCCGCGTGGCTGTCCCCGCCATTGTGGCCGGAAGCCCAGGAGAATCACGTGGCCGTCTCCGGATCTGACGTCGACGGCGGCGGCGAACCCCTGGAGCCGATCTTCACCCAGCAGATAACCGGACAGGAGGGGAGATCCCTGGTCCTGATATGCGGCGAGCACAGATCCCTCGAACCCATCGAGCGTCGTGAAGACCGGACTGCGGTCGAAGAAGATCTTGCCGAGCTCGGGCATGCCGGCGAACACGGGGTGGCCCGTGTCGGTTCGGACTTCGAGGATCGATCCGGAAGAGAAGAATGCGTCGCGGCCGGCCCCTCGGACCACGTTCTCCACCGGAAGGTGGAGTTCGTCGATGCACAGGTCGCTGGCCTGGTTCAGGCACACCAGCGTGCCGCCCGACTCGACGAACGCGCGCAGGGCGCGGAGCCCCGATTCGCCCAGCCCGCCCTCGTAACGGGGAGGGACGGAGCCCCTGGCGAACCCGTCGCGAAGGCTTTGCGTCCGCGCGGCCGGGAGCACGATCACGTCGTATCGGGCCGCCAGGTCGCCCGCGTGAATGTCGCCGTTTCGGATGTTCGTGAAGTCGAAACCGAAGTTTTCCAGCAGCCAGCGAGTCCAGCCCTCGTCCATGCTCGGGGCCCACGGGCGATAGAGTGCGATGCGCGGCCGGGCGATCGCCGTTCCCGAGGCGGACCCACGCGAGGCCTGCAGCGCCAGGTCACGAGCCAGGCGCTGCGCGCGCTGACCTGCGAGGCCGGTAACCGCATACCGCCCGCCGGAGAACGCGACGCTCGCCCCCTCGTCCCATGCCGCGTTGAGTGCCCGAAAGCCGTTGGTCTGCGCCGGGTCGAGGATCAATGCGGGGCCGGACCCCGTGACCCTTCCGGCCGGCGGTTCGATCGCGCGGGCGACGGGGTGACTGTCGAACCCCACACCGGGAGCCGCGTCGAACGTCGCGGCGTCTTCCACATCTGCATCCCAGGCCAGGGGTTCGGTCTCGAGCAGACGGAGCGCGGCTCGCACGTCGGGGCCGAGAGGCTGGGTCGCCTCGATGACGTCCACGCCCATCTGGTAGCCGAGCGTCCACCCCGCCGCGTCGTAGGGCTGCTCCGGAGGGCCCGAGGGATACTCCCGCAGATCCGGGTACTCCTGTACCTCGAGGACCTGACGCGCGAGCTCCGCGAATTCCTGATCCATGGGGATGACCCACGATCCCGCCGGGTGCGACATGCCCTCGTGGACGACGTCCGACTCGAGGGCGTACACCCGGACGCCGTTGAAGGCCAGGCGGCGCAGCAACTCCACCGGCGCCACCGGATCTCGCTGATCTCGATCCACGAAATAGGCGAACGGCGGCTCCCGGCGGTACCGGGCGATCACGTCACGCCCGGACTGATACCGGTTGTACAGCACGTCTTCGCGGTACTTGGCCGCGTAGTCCAGCACGGCCAGCGATGCCACGCGCATGTAGTCGACGGCGTCGCCCAGGCGCCACCACCCGCCCTCCCAGGGGCTCGGGTACAGCGACTCGGGGCGAAAATCGCGGCGGTCCGAAGGAAAGTCTCCCAGCGTGTAGAAGCCCGGCGTCGCATAGCGGTACAGCGCCGTTTCCGTCCAGAACGCGGCCTGATTCTGCAGCATCGGAAGATAGTCCACGTACCCCGGGTACCAGGCATCGAAGCCGGTGCCCATGTGGACGGCCCCCGGCATTCCCCGCGATTCGAGCATCTGCGCGATCGTCATGCCGATCGTGTTTACCGTTCGCGACATCAGGGGCGGGGCGAACGTCGCGATCGGCTCCGCGAACGGTGGCAGCCAGATGCGGGTCGGAAACGGCGCAGTCTGGTGGTGCACGTAGATGATCTGCGGATCCCACTCCTGCCACGTACGGGCCAGCACGCGCGACTCGATCATGTTCAGCATGTAGCCGTCGCGGTTGTTGTCGTGCCCGATGTACTTCTGGTAGAGCTGCGGCATGGGTGCGACTTCGTACTGTGTCCCGACGTTCGAGCGGTACCATTCCGCGACCATGGTCTGCCCGTCGGGGTTGAGCGAGGGCCACAGAATCGTGATCACGTTCTCGCGGATGCCGGCGATGCGCGGGTCCTCGCTCGTCACCAGCTCGTGGGCCAGCACGATCGTGTGCTGTGCACCGGCCACCTCGGAGGCGTGCAGCCCGCCGCTGATGTCGACGATCGCCCGGCCGCTGGCCGCCAGACCCCGCGCTTCCGCGTCGGTGAGATCGGCTGGATGGGCCAGGCGGTCGGCGGTCTCGCGGTAGCCGTTCACCGCGGCGAGGTTCTCGGGCGACGAGATCAGCGCGAAGAACCAGTCCCGACCCTCCGATGTGCGTCCTGTTTTCACCAGCGTGATGCGATCGCTGGCCGCGTCCAGGCGGGTGAAGTAGTCGAGCGATTCCTCGTAGGTGGCGAGTTCGAAATCGGCCCCGGGTCGAAACCCGAGCACCGATTCGGGGGTCGGGATCGCCTGGCTCACCCCTTCGGTCGGCAGGGTGGCCATCGCCAGAACGACGAGCACGCTGGTTCGTGTCAGAAGACGCACGGGCAACTCTCCAGGAGGAAATGATCCGGGGAAGGAGATTCGGGGATTCATGCGCCCGGCGCCACCGCTACCCACCACGCTATCGCCCGAGCAGCACGCCGGCGCCGACCATCAGGCCCCATGTTCGGGTCGCGACTCGATCGAGCGTGTTTTCCCAATCCAGATTCAACAGGCCGTAGGAGTATCGGAGGTCGGCGGTGAGGAAGAACCTGTCGATGAGGCCGTAGTCGAGACCCGCCCCGACGATGAGGCCTGCGTCCATCTCGCCGCGGTCAGCGAGTAGCGTCTCGCAGTCCGATCCCCCACCGATGCCTTCGAGCTGCCCGGAGAGCGAGCACCCGACCTCGAACGCTACGAACGTGCCCACGATGAGCGCGGGACGGAGCCGCCGATTCTTCGCGCCGAGCCGCACCTTGAACAGCAGCGGAACCTCGACGTAATTCAGGTTGACCTTCGCGGTCCCGCCCCGGACCAGTGAGGCGAAGCCTTTTTGCGAATACAGGAGCTCGGGTTGGAAGGTCATCCTCCCGGCTTGCTCGAAGGCGAGAAACACCCCTCCCACGAAGCCGCTGCGGCTCTCGACTCCCTGCCCGAATTGCGTCGAGCTGACGTTCGCGCGATTGAGACCGATGCGGACCCCGAAGGAGGTTCCCTGAGCCTGTGCGCCCGCGGCGGAACCAGCGAACAGAAACGCCAGCACGGCGATCTCGTTCAACGATCGTCTCATCGAAGCTCCACATCGGTATTCCGCACGCGCTCGCGCAGCTTGCGAACGGCGGTCGCGGTCCTCGTCTAC
>JBGMQU010000030.1:12652-30324 GCA_048060725.1 Gemmatimonadota bacterium
TGCTGGCTCTCCGCCGCTACGAGTCGCTCTTCTCCAACAACACCGATGCGGTCGCGTCGCTGGACGAAAAGGGATGTATCCTCAACGTCAACGCGGCCTTCACGGACCTCACCGGGTGGGACGAAGCCACCGTCCAGGGGGCGAAGTTCGTCGGCTACGTCGTCTCCGCAGACCGGGCGGCCGTTCAGGAGAACCTCGACGTGGCCTGGCAGGGCCAGCCCGTGTTCCGAGAGACCGTGATCCACGATTCGGAGGGTCGCGTCCTCGAGGTAAAGCTCACGACCGTTCCGATCCAGGTAGGGCACGGAGTCGGGGGTGTGTACCAGATCGCGCAGGATATCCGCCTCCGGAAAGAGATCGAGCGGAAGCTCGAGACCCAGGCGCTTCACGACTACCTGACCGGTCTTCCCAACCGCGCCCTGTTCCAGGACCGCCTCGAGCACGCGATCGAGCGCTCCCGACGGCCCGGTAACATGGTCGCCCTGTTCTACATCGACCTCGACCGCTTCAAGGCGGTAAACGACACGGCCGGTCATGCGGCGGGCGATCTCATCCTGAAAGCTGTCGCAAACCGCCTGGGAGTGTTCCTGCGTGGCGGCGATACGGTCGCGAGGCTTGGAGGGGACGAGTTTGCGGTCCTGATGGAGAGCGTGAATCATCTCGACGACGCCCTGCAGGTCGGAGAGCGAATCAACGAGTTGCTTGCCGCCCCGATTGCGCTCGAAGACGGGGAAGAGGTGGCGATCGGTGGCAGCGTCGGCATCGCGCTAACCACCGACGAGACACGCGAGCCTGAAGAACTCGTGCGCCAGGCCGACATGGCGATGTACGAGGCGAAACGGGTAGGGGGACATCGTTTCGAGGTATACCGTCCCGAACTGGAGGCGCACCACACGCCGGTGCCTCTCCAGTTGGAGAGCGACCTGAGACGAGCGATCGAGAACGACGAACTCACCGTCGTCTACCAGCCGGTGATCGATCTCGCGGGCACGCGAATCGTCGGTGTCGAGGCCCTATGCCGCTGGAAGCACCCGGAATTCGGAATGTTGGCCCCGAGCGAGTTCGTTCCTCTGGCCGAAGAGACCGGACTGATCGTTCCCCTCGACCGGTGGGTTCTCAAGCGCGCGTGTCAGGAGGTCAAGGAGCTTCACTCGCCCGGCGCGACCAATACCGACACCCTGGTGCTGAGCGTGAACTACTCCAAGCTTCATCTCGAAACCGAAGGGTCGGTCCAGGCCATCTCCGATATTCTCACGGCGTGCCTGTTCGATCCAAACAGACTCCAGCTGGAGATCACAGAGACGATCGCCGGGAAAGACCGACAGCAACTCCGGGAGTTGAAGAAGCTCGGTGTCCTGCTGGCGATCGACGACTTCGGGACCGGGTTTTCTTCGCTATCATATCTGCAGGATGTCGACGTCGATGTTCTGAAGGTGGATCGTTCGTTCGTCCAGGCCCTCGGGGAAGATCAGTCCTCCGTGGCCATCGTCCGGACCATTCTCACGCTCGCCAGTGTTCTGGGGCTCGGCGTGATTATCGAGGGGGTCGAGGAGGCTGGCCAGCTTCGGCAGTTGCAGGAACTGGGCGGCCGATACGTCCAGGGGTTCTACTTCGCAGAGCCCATGGACCTCGACGAACTGAAAGCCGTTGTGAGCCGCGGATTGCCTCCGGAGTGGGTGCTTCGTCAAAAGGCCCCGGCCGAGGCGCCGGCCTGAATCGGGTAGTGGCGGCGGGCCGGTAGGAGGCCGACAGAGACCGGCACGAGGCCGACAGAGAGACGGACCTCGCCCGTGTGAGGCGAGGGGCGCATCTTCCAGGATCGTCCCGCATCCCGGAGGCCCCATGAACGCTCGCCACCTTTCCGCCCTCACGCTCGCCGCATTCTCACTATTTGCGTCGTCCGTGGCGGGGCAGACGCTTGCCCTCCCTGCGTCCGCATCCGCCTCAGGGTTCGCCGCCTCCGTGACGATCGCGGCCGGGCAGGTGCTCGTCGGGAGGACGGGCGCCGAGACCCGCATGGCGACGTACCCGCAGGCCGGCGGGTTGTACGTGTACGCTCGGGATGCGTCCGACCCCTGGGCTCTGGCGGGCGAGGTCGCGCCGCGCGACGCAGCGGTGGGCGATCAGTTCGGCGCGGCGGTCGCCGCCGATGGGGACGCGATCGTGGTCGGGGCGCCGGGGGCGAACGGCACCAGCGGCGTCGGCTACATCTTCGCACGTACCGGCGACTCCTGGGTCCAGCGGGCGAGACTCGACGCGGGCGCCGAGACGAACGCCGGGACCGGATCGGCTGTGGCCATGGCCGCAGGCGCCGTGTTTCTTGGCGCGCCGGGGGGGCTGAACGATCTCGTCGCGCTGGGGCAACCGGCTCCGCCGCAGCCGGGGGCCGTATACGTGTTTGCGGCCGATGCCGAGGGTGGTGCGTCGCCGATTCAGCGCCTCGCCAGCCCCGACGATGAGGGTTCGGATCGGTTCGGATCGTCTGTGCTGGCCATGGGTGACGACCTGTTCGTGGGTGCCCCGCGGCGCGATGGCGGGGGGGCCGTCTACCGCTTCCGCCGCTCCGGTCGAGAGTGGTCGCTCGCGTCCACCCTGACGCTGGAGGATGGAAGCGCCGGAGATGCGTTCGGTACGGGCCTGGCCGCACACGGCGACGCCGTGCTCATCTCCGCTCCCGGATACCAGAGTACGGGGGGCGTTGCGGTGTTCGAGGGCGAGGCCTGGGCACGTTCGCGCATGCTGTTGCCGGCAGACCGTCCCGGCCGCGTGCGGTTCGGGGCTTCGATCGCGTCCGACGGTGAAACGGTGTTTGTGGGGGCTCCCAACTCGTCCTCCGGAGCGGGAGGCGTCTACGTATTCGCCGGTACGGATCTCGATCCCACCGAGACCCTCGGAGCGGGGGACTTCGGTCCCGGGAGCGTGTTCGGCACCAGCGTCGCCGTCGCCGGGTCGACCGCGATCGTCGGGGCCGGGCAGGCCGATCTTCGACTCGGCGCCGCTTCGGTGTTCGTGCGCGAGAGTGGGGTAGGGTGGCGATTCGCGGGTACGCTGCACGACCCGAGCCGGACTGCCGTCGCCGCGATCACCGGTGAGGAGGTCGCGTGCGAGGACGGAACCGCCGGCGAATTTTCGTGCGCCGACGTCGATCTGCTCTCCTTTCTTCCTCTGCGAGAACTCGGTGCGGGGCCCGCGTCGATCGCCAACGACGTCTGGGGGTGGACCGATTCGTTGACTGGACGCGAGTACGTGCTTCTCGGAAAGTCCAACGGGACGGCGTTCGTCGACATCACGGACCCGTCAAACCCCGTGTACCTCGGCGAGCTACCGCTGCACGAGGGCGCGCAGGAAAACCTGTGGCGTGACGTGAAGACCTACGCCGACCACGCGTTCATCGTGGCCGACGGTGCGGGCGCGCACGGCGTTCAGGTCTTCGATCTGACGCAGCTGAGAGAGGTGACGAGTGCACCGGAAACCTTTAGCGAGACGGCTCACTACGACGGGGTGTTCAGCTCGCACAACATCGTGATCAACGAGGATACCGGGTTCGCCTACGCCGTCGGGAACAGCGGGGGTGGGCTCTGCGGTGGGGGTCTGCACATGATCGACATTCGCGATCCGAAGAGCCCGACGTTCGCCGGCTGCTACGAAGACGCGAGTGTCGGCGGCTTCGCGGGTGCTGGCTACACCCACGACGCGCAATGCGTCCTGTACGACGGCCCCGACGAGCGGTACTCCGGCCGCGAGATCTGCTTCCACGCCTCGATCAGTGCGCTGGCGATCTCGGATGTCACGGACAAGGAAAACCCGGTCGCGGTGGCACACGCCGACTACCCCGGCGTGGTGGCGGCCCACCAGGGTTGGTTGACCGAAGACAAACGCTACTTTTTCATGGGCGACGAACTCGACGAAGAGTCCGGGACGGTCGAGAACACGCGCACGCTCATCTGGGACGTCGCCGAGCTCGATGACCCGGTACTGGTACGGGAGTACTATGCCGATACGAAGGCGATCGACCACAACATGTATGTTCGTGGTGATCTCCTGTATCAGTCGAATCTGATGAGCGGGCTGCGGATCCTCGACATCAGCGATCCGGAGAATCCCGTCGAAGTCGCGTTTTTCGACACCGTCCCATATGACGACGACGTGACGGCGTTTGGCGGGAGCTGGAGCAACTACCCGTTCTTCCCGAGCGGCGTCATTGCGGTGTCGAGTTGGAACGAGGGCCTGTTCATCCTGAAGAAACGCGAGCCGGAGCTCGTTCCGTAGCCGTCCGCCGGACTTCACCACATGTCACTGTCTTGGAGGTCGATCATGCGACGTCGCGTCGCCTTGCTCGCAGCATTGATTCCGGTCGCCGGCCTCGCCGCCCAGGAGATGCCGGTCGTGACGGCCGACGACTACGCCCGCGCCGAGCGGCAGTTGAGGGCGACTACCGCAGAGCTCGTGCTTGGCGCCGCCGTCCGCCCGACGTGGCTCGACGACGGTCGATTCTTGTACCGCAACCGGTTCGCTCAGGGCGAGGAGATCATCCTGGTCGACCCCGAGTCCGGCGTGCGCGCCCGGGCCTTCGATCACGAGCGGATGGCGACCGCGCTCTCATCCGCCACCGGCGCCACGTACCTGCCGTACGCGCTCCCGGCCCGCGGGTTCGCGTTCGACGGCACGTCGGTTTCCTTCGAGCAGGGCGGCACGGCGTACGCGTGCGACGCGGCGGCGGCCACGTGCGCCGAATCGGAACGCCCCGCGTCCACGTCGAATCGGAACGAGGTTGTATCACCGAATGGCGAACTCGCGGCCTTCATCCGCGACCACGACCTGTGGGTTCGGGACCTGCAAACCGGTGACGCAACGCGGCTGACTACGGATGGCGAGGAGGACTTCGGTTACGCGACGAACAACGCGGGCTGGGTGCGCAACGATCGCCCGGTTCTGAAGTGGTCTCCCGATTCGCGGAGGATCGCCACGTTCCAGCACGATGGCCGTGGCGTCGGGATGATGTATCTGGTCGGCACGCAGGTCGGTCACCCCGAGATGGAGGCCTGGAGGTACCCGCTCCCCGGAGACTCGTTGATCTTCCGGATCGAGCGCGTCGTCATCGATCTCGCCGCGCCCGAAGGAGACCGTGTCGTTCGATTGCGCATGCCGCCCGATCAACACCGGTCGACCGTCTGTGACCACGTGTATTGCGGCGGTACGTTCGCCGATCTCGAGTGGAACGAGGACTCGTCGACGTTCGCGTTCGTCTCGAGTTCCCGCGACCACAAACGCGCGATGGTTCGCGTGGCCGATTCGACGACCGGCGAAGTGCGCGATCTGTTCGAGGAGGTCGAGGACACGTTCTTCGAGTCCGGCGCCAACTGGCGGTATCTGTCGGCCGGGGGTCAGATCCTCTGGCGGTCGCAGCGCGACGGCTGGGCGCACCTGTATCTGTACGACGTGGGCACCGGCGAGTTGGTGAGGCAGGTGACGGCCGGCGACTGGAACGTGCACCGGGTGCTCGACGTCGATGAGCGCACGCGTACCGTCACGTTCATCGGGAATCACCGGGAGACCGGCGACCCCTATTTCCAGTATCTGTATCGGGTGGGACTCGACGACGGGGCCGTGACGCTGCTCACGCCGGAGACCGCGAACCACACGATCTCCCTGTCTCCCGACCGGCGGTTCTTCGTCGATGCGTTCTCCACGCCGACGGAGCCACCGATCAGCGTCGTGAGGCGCGCCGACGGGACACAGGTCGTCCGGCTCGAGGAGGCGGACATCTCCCGGCTCGTCGCGTCGGGCTGGCAGCCGCCGATTCCGTTCACCGTGAAGGCGCGCGACGGCGAGACCGACATTTACGGGCTCATGTTCAGACCGTCGGACCATGACCCGGACGCCAAATATCCGGTGATCAACTACCTGTACCCCGGCCCGCAGTCCGGGAGCGTCGGGAGCCGGAGCTTCCGCTCGTCGCACCGCGACCTCCAGTCGCTCGCTGAACTGGGCTTCGTCGTGATCGAGCTCGACGCGATGGGGACGCCGATGCGGTCGAAGGCGTTTCACGACGCCTATTACGGGAACATGGGAGACAACGGCCTCCCGGATCAGATCGCCGGAATCCGGCAGTTGGCTGAGCAGAACCCGTGGATCGACCTCGAACGCGTGGGGATCTACGGCCACTCGGGCGGCGGCTTCGCGTCGACCGCCGGGATTCTTCGTTACCCCGATTTCTACAAGGTCGCGGTGTCTCAGGCGGGCAATCACGACAACCGGAACTACGAAGACGACTGGGGAGAGAAGTGGCAGGGACTTCTCGAGACGAACCCGGATGGCTCGACCAACTATGACAACCAGGCCAACCAGCTCGTGGCTGGAAACCTCGTGGGCAAGCTGCTCATCGCGCACGGGACGATGGACTCCAACGTTCCGCCGTCGAACACCATGCTCGTCGTGGACGCGCTCATCGCGGCCAACAAGGACTTCGATCTCGTCCTGCTCCCGAACCGGAGACACGGGTTCGGGAACGAGCCGTACATGATGCGGAGGCGGTGGGACTACTTCGTGCGGCACCTGCTCGGGGCCGAGCCGCCCCCGGAGTACGAGTTCGGCAGGACCGTCCCGCTCGTGCCGTAGAAGGCTGTTGAAGAAGTACGGTGGGTCGCGCGCAGGGGGGATCCTGTCAGGCCGAACTGAGCCGTTCGAGCCCCATCATGTCGAGGATGCGTGAGGAGATCTCCTCGATCGACATGCGGGTCGTGTCGAGAAACGGGATCCCCAACTTCTGGAACAGGGCCTCTCCCTGACGGACCTCGAACCCCACCTGCTGTGACGAGGCGTACTGGCTTCCGGGCCGCCGTTCCCCCCGAATCTCTTCCAGCCGGTCTGGCTCGATTGTGAGACCGAACAGCTTGGCCCGGTGGTCGGGGAGGGTCGGGAGGAGCCCGCGGGTCTGAAACTCGTCTTCGGTCAGCGGGAAGTTCGCGGCGAACACGCCGTACTGGAGTGCCAGATAGAGACACGTCGGTGTTTTCCCCGAACGGGAGACGCCGACGAGGATGACGTCCGCCTCCTGATACCCCTTCAGTCCCGTCCCATCGTCATGGGCGAGCGCGAAGTTCGTCGCGTCGATTCTACGATCGTACACCCGGCTGTCGGCCATGCCGTGCGAGCGTCCCGTCGCGTGCGCCGACGGAATCCCCAACTCCTTCTCCAGCGGCCCGAGGAAGGAATCGAAGAAATCGAGGAACACGCCACGGCAGTCGCGGACGATGTCGCGGACGCTGTCGGTGACCAGCGTGCTGAACACGATGGGCGCAACTCCGTCGGCCTCGGCCGTGAGGTTGATCATCCGAACGGTTTGACGTGCCTTGTCGGCCGTGGACACGAAGGGTACGGTGACGTTCCGCACTTCGAGACCATCGAACTGGGTCAGCAGACTGTGCCCCAGCGTCTCGGCGGTCACGCCGGAATGGTCGGAAACGAAGAAAACCGTTCGTTGGCTCATGCGGCTGATTGTCCGGCCTCGGTCGGTCGGTAGCAAGGGATCGACGGAACACATCGATCGAACAGGAGACTACGGCGTGAAGCCGAATATCGTGGGGCTCGAGTCCGTCGGAATGGGTGACATCGAACAGGTGGGCGGCAAGAACGCGTCTCTGGGCGAGATGATCACGAACCTCGCGGCAGCAGGCGTCTGCGTACCCGGTGGGTTCGCGGTCACGGCCACCGCATATCGCGAGTTCCTGTCCGGAGAGTTGGGCGAGCGGATCCATACCCTTCTGGATGAGACCGACGTCGAGGACGTGCCGGAGCTCGGTCGCGCCGGTACGAAGATCCGGGACTGGATTCGCGACACCCCGCTGGATGCGGATCTCGGGCGCGAGATCGCGTCGTGGTACGCGAGGCTGGGGGACGACGACGAGCGTGCGGTTGCCGTCGCCATCCGTTCGTCGGCCACCGCGGAGGATCTTCCCGAGGCGTCGTTCGCGGGTCAGCAGGACACATTTCTGAACGTTTGCGGCGGCGACGCGGTCCTCGCGGCGGTTCACGAGGTGTACGCGTCGCTGTTTACCGATCGGGCCATCGCCTACCGGGTTCACCACGGGTTCGAGCACCGCGACGTGGCCCTGTCGGTGGGCGTGCAGCGGATGGTACGCGCCGACCTGGGCTCCAGCGGCGTTCTGTTCACGCTCGACACCGAAACGGGGTTCCGCGACGTCGTCTTCATCACGAGCACGTACGGCCTCGGCGAGCTGGTGGTGCAGGGCGCAGTGAACCCCGATGAATTCTACGTCTACAAACCGGCCCTCCGGGCTGGACGAACGGCCATCCTGCGGAGAAATCTCGGAAGCAAGGCGATCCGGATGGTCTACGCCGACGCCGCGGGGGGGAGACCGGGCGCGGGGGTGGTGACGGAGGACGTTGGCGAGGAAGACCGCCGGCGCTTCTCCCTGAGCGATGACGATGTGGAGGAACTCGCGCGCCAGGCGTTGCTCATCGAGGAGCACTACGACGCTCCGATGGACATCGAGTGGGCGAAGGACGGATCGGACGGCCGCATTTACATCCTCCAGGCTCGGCCCGAGACCGTGCAGAGCCGCTCGGTGGGTGCGATCGAGCGGTTCACCCTCAAGGCCCGCGGCGTCGTGCTCACCGAGGGGCGGAGTATCGGACACCGCATCGGCCGGGGGCCGGCGCGCCTCCTCGAATCGGCGCGGGAGATCGGCCGCTTCCGGGCCGGCGACGTGCTCGTCACCGACATGACCGACCCCGATTGGGAGCCGATCATGAAGCGGGCTTCGGCCATCGTGACGAACCGCGGCGGCCGGACCTGCCATGCCGCGATCATCGCGCGGGAGTTGGGAATCGCGGCCGTCGTGGGGTGCGGAAACGCTCTCGAGTCAATCGACGATGGGGCGCCGGTCACGGTGTCGTGCGCCGAGGGCGACACGGGCTACGTCTACGAGGGTGCGCTGGACTTCGAGGAGACGACCATCGAGGTCGACTCGCTCCCCGAGATTCCCGTCAAGATCATGCTCAACGTCGGGAATCCCGATCGGGCGTTCGACTTCGCGGCGATCCCGAACCACGGCGTGGGACTGGCCAGGCTCGAGTTCATCATCAACCGGATGATCGGCGTTCACCCACAGGCGCTCCTCGAGTTCGACGCGTTGCCGCCGGACCTCCAGAAAAAGATTCGCCGACAGATGGCGGGGTACGCCGACCCGATCGAGTTCTACGTCGAAAAGCTCACCGAAGGGATCGGGACGATCGCGGCTGCGTTCGCGCCCGAACCCGTGATCGTTCGTCTTTCCGACTTCAAATCGAACGAATACGCGAATCTGCTCGGTGGATCGCGCTACGAGCCGCACGAAGAGAACCCGATGCTCGGTTTTCGCGGGGCCTCCCGATACGTGGCGGAGAGCTTTCGGCCGGCGTTCGAGCTCGAGTGCCGGGCGCTCCGGCGTGTCCGCGAGGACATGGGCCTCGAAAACGTGTGGGTCATGGTTCCGTTCGTGAGAACGGTCTCGGAGGCGAAGGCGGTGGTCGATCTGCTCGCCGAGAACGGTTTGAAGCGCGGCCCCGGCGGTGTCACGCTGATCATGATGTGCGAGCTGCCATCGAATGCCATACTGGCGGACGCGTTTCTCGAGCACTTCGACGGCATGTCGATCGGCTCGAACGACATGACGCAGCTTACGCTCGGACTCGACCGTGACTCGGGCCTGATCGCGGAGATTTTCGACGAGCGCGACGAATCGGTCAAGGCGATGCTGTCGATGGCGATCCGGGCGTGCAGGGCGGCCGGAAAGTACATCGGGATCTGCGGACAGGGACCGTCGGATCACCCCGACCTGGCCCGCTGGCTCGTCGATGAAGGGATCGAGAGCATGTCGCTCAACCCCGACACCGCCCTCGAAACCTGGCTGTTTCTGGCCGGCGAGACCGTCTAGCCTCCGGAGGCCCCCGTCGCTGCGTTCACCGGAAAGATGTCCTTCCATGCGGTCATGAAACGCTTCATCTCGTCCTCGGTCCCGATCGAGACGCGGAGGAAGTCGTTCATGGGCGGGAACGGGCGGCCGACGAGCACGCCTCTTTCGCGGAAGGCTGGCTGGATCTCCCGCACGGGCCGTCCCGTCTTCACCATGAAGAAGTTGCACTCGGAGGGCAGGCACTCGTAGCCCATCGCTTCGATCTCGCCGACCGTCTTCTTCCGCAGATCGAGCGTCGTCTTCTTCACCCACGCTTCGGACTCCGCGTCCTGGAGAGCCGCGACTCCGCCCCACTTCACCAGCGCGTTCATGCTTCCCGTGCTGTAAGGGCGCATCTGCTGGATGAGGTCCACCGGTGCGATGCCATACCCGAGCCGCATGCCCGCCATCCCGTAGATCTTCGAGAAGGTGCGGGTGACGAGCACGTTTCGGCCTTCGAGCACGTACGGCACCGATGTCTCGTATCGAGGGTCTTCGATGAAGTGGTGGTAGGCCTCGTCGATCAGCACCGGCACATCCTCGGGGATGCCGTCCAGCAGCCGGCGGACGTCGCTCGCCGGGACGATCATCCCCGTCGGATTGTTCGGATTGCACAGGTAGACCATTCCGACGTCGCGGTAGTTGCGACGCGTCGTCTCGATCATCAGATCGATGTTCTGGCTGTAATCTTCGTCGAGCGGGAGTTCGATGACGTCCGCGTCGATGTTGGTGGCGGTCCTGTACACCGTGCGGAAGGTCGGAGTCACCCCCACGACCTTCTTGTCGTGTTCGAGGAAGGCGTGCCCGGCGACCTGCAGCGTCTCACCCGACCCGGCGCCGAGAAGGATGTTCTCGGGCTCCACCCCGTGGTGCTCGGCGATCATCTCCCGGATGTCGCCGTCCGGGTATCCGTACCGGTTGGAGTACTTCCAGACCCCGTTCATCGACTCGAGCATCTTCTCCGAGGGCCCGTACGGGTTCTCGTTGGAGGAGAGCTTCGCGAATGCGTCGTACTCGTTCGCCTGATGCGGGAACACCGGCGCGGGTGGACGCGCGAGCGGGTCGGGCCCCTGTGCGAGGAGGTCGGCCCCGGGCCTCAGACCGAGATAGCCGAGGGCGGCGGCCGCCCCTCCCATGAACCGTCGTCGCGAAAGATTCAGAGACATGGCACCCTCCCTTGGTTTCTCTTTTTGGGTCCGGTTCGGCCTGCGGCCGGACGCGGTCATGCTTCAGCGCTACCCGCGGACACGATCGAGGACCAGAAGCAGACGCGCGGGCACGACCCGGTCGTCTCCGAAGTCGAACTCGATTCCCCCCGTCAGGCGAAACGCGACCTGGTCCTCCTCCAGAAAGACCTCCCCGTCGCCCGCTCCGTCTTCAGTGACGACGGCCAACTCGGCGCCATCGACCGTCACGTTTCCAACGATGCTGTCGGCATCGCCAGCCGGGTCGATGACGAGGATCGTGAAGTTCCCGTTGGGATCGATATCCATGGTGACTTCGAACCCGAGTTCGAGGATGTCGACGTTGTTCCGCTTGGGTGCCGCGATCTCCACGTAACGCGCCTGGTCGGCGACCCAGAGGCCCTCCAGCTCCTGCACTTCCACCGAGTTGAGCTCCACACAGCCCGAAAAGGCCGTCGCGGCAGCGGCGACGAACACCCGGGCGAGCAAGGTTCTGTTCACAGTCGACGCACTCCGGTAGCAATGTCGAATCGTCTTACGGGACAACTGAACGTCCAAACGAACCTACGCCGGGGGACGTGACCGCTCAAACGCCGAGGTTGCGGGGGTTCGGGCTGCCCGGTTAAATGAGGACGATCAAATCGCGGAACCAGGGTGTCGCGAATCCGATTCCGCGAAACCAGGAGACTGGACGTCTATGCCGAGAAGCGCCGGATGCTGGAAGGGGGCCGCCCGAGCCGCGTTGCTCGCCGCGACCCTGCTGGCCGTGCGGAACGACGTGGTCGAAGCTCAACTCCGTGTCGGTCTGGACGTCGGGCCGATCCTGTCGAATCTCTCGGGGAGCTTCATCGAGAGTTCGAGCACGACGTCCGGGATCTACATCGGCGCGATGCTGGAGTACCAATTCCACCGCAAATGGGCCGTCGAGACCGGGTTCACGAGTCTCCAGCAGGGGGCGTTCAACGTCCGGGTTGCCGGCTTCGAAGGGGAAAAGGACTTCAGAACCACCTACATCCAGATCCCGGCGCGTCTCCGCTATCTGATCCCGTTCGCCGGCGACACGTGGGTTTTCGGACCGTTTGTGGGCGTCGGTCTCAATCTCGGCGGCAGCTGCAAAGTGCGCGATCCGGGATTCCCCATCTTCGACGATGAGTGCTCGTCGGCGACACCCGGCGGACCCATGGAGAAGACGGACTTCATGTACTCGCTCGGGTTCGTGCTCGATCGTGTGTTCGCGTCGTCCGGGTTCGGAATCGATGCCCGCTTCTCTCAGGGCACGAAGAATATTTTCGTTGACGCGGCCAATCAGGGGCTGACCGCGAAGAACCGTACGTTCGACATCAAGTTTCGCATGATCTTCCCATCGTTCGGGAGTTGGTGATGCGCGCGACGAGATCGAGTCGAGTGAGCCCCGGCAGGGCGATCGCGGTCGTCCTGGCCACGGCGGCCATGTCGTTGCCGGTTGCGACGGGGTCGCTTCTCGCGCAGGACCGGGGGAACCCCGAGTGGCACTGGGTCGTCCACCCGACGCTGTGGTTCGCGAACGTCGATGGGCTCGTGACTATGGGTGATGCGTCGCTGGAGGTGGGCGATTCGACCCTGGTGGCATCGTTCTCGGGAGAGTTCGAGGTGGGAAAGGGCCGGTGGCGGGCGATCGGCGCCTTCTACGATACGAATCTCGACGGTTCCGGCGAGATCGAGGGTGGGCCGTTGCCGGTGGGGACGGCAGTCTCGTACGACTTTCAGCTCACGTACGCCGAGTTGTTCGCCTCGGTCGAGGTGGGGTCGTTCGACACAAACCAGGCACTGGAGTTCATGGGCGGACTCCGGTACGTCCGGCACAGGCTCGACGTCGGAGGCGGGGGGGGTACGCTGTTCGTCCGGGAGAGCTGGGTCGAGCCGGTGGTCGGCGCTCGGTACTACGCGGAGATGGGACGAACGTTCTGGGTCACGATCGACGGCAACATGGGCGGCTTCGGGATCGGATCGACGATCGCCTGGGTGCTGCGCGGGACCCTTGGTGTGCGGGTCTACGGGCCCGTAGACCTCACGCTGGCGACGCGATACTACGAGACACAATACGAGAACTCCGACACCGGGTATGTGTGGGATGAAGGTGTCGGGCAGGGTTGGCACCTCGGCCTGCGGATAAAGGGATAGCCATGCACGCGCTCCGACGGATCAGATTGATCGCGTCCCTGCTCGCGCTGGGCGCCCCGATCCCCCTCATGGGTCAGACGGTCCTCAGCAAGGGCCAGCGGGTCCCCCTCATGGGCCCGGCCGCGGACCGGTCGGCCGTCCGGGCGCCCGACGAGCTGAAGTCCCCCACCATCTGGGTCGGCGGCCTCACGACGCACGATCCGTCCCGTTTCGACTACCGGGGCCTGGCCGACACTTCGCAGCAGAACGAGTTCTGTTGTGATCAGCGGCATCTCGGGCTCGTGTTGGTCGAGGTCGGCACGGCGATGGTGATCCCGTGGTACTTCAACCGGTTCGCCTCGGACGATTCGACGGCCGTCCTCAGTCTGGAGTCCTGGGGCCGGAATATCCGCGAGGGCTTCGAGTGGGATCACGACAACTTCAAGACCAACATGTTCGCCCACCCGATCCACGGGAATCTGTACTTCAACGCGGGTCGCTCGAACGGCTACAACTTCTGGGAGTCGGCGGCGTGGGCGTGGGGGGGCAGCTTCATGTGGGAGTTGTTCGGCGAGAACAACCGCCCGGCGATCAACGACTGGATCGCCACCGCCGTGGGCGGGATCGCGATCGGCGAAATTTTTCACAGGACCTCCCGCACGATCTGGGACAATTCGGCCACCGGTACGGAGCGCGCCCTGAGGGAGATCGGCGGGTTCATCATCAACCCGATGGGTGGGGCCAGCCGCCTGTTCCGCGGCGAAATGGTCAAGGTCGGAGAGAATCCCGAGGACCGGTATCCCGGGTCGGTGCAAAGCTATCTTCGCGGCGGATGGCGATACGTAAGCGAGGGGGGGGGGGCCGACGCGTCGAATGGTTCGACGTTCCAGTTCGGTTTCGGGTACGGAGACCCCTTCGAGGAGTACGAGAAGCCTTTCGAGGCGTTCGAACTCGATGCGTCGGTGTACGGCAAGAACGAAGATTCTTCGCTCGGCTTCGTCCGAATCCGTGCCGGACTTTGGGGCACGGAGGTCGCCGAGACGTCCTCGGCAAAACACGTGTTTCGAATCGAACAGTTGTTTAGCTACGTCAACAACCGAACCATCATCACGGGTGGCTCCGCGGTGGGGGCGTCGTTCAACTCGCGCTGGGGCCTGTCGGACAAATGGAAGCTCGAGACGCGGGTCGCCCCCGGCGCCCTCCTGCTATGGGGAACCAGTTCCGAGTACTCGGATTTCACGAAACGCGAATACGACTTCGGGACCGGCTTTGGATTCGTGACAGGAGCCTTCCTCAAGCGCGACGGCCGGCCCGTGTTGGGCGTGGACTATTCCGTGACTCACCAGTTCACGCTGAACGGCGCCGCTGGCACGCACACCAACCACCTGCTTTTCTTCAACGGGAACCTGCCGCTGTTCGCAGGCTTCGGGGTCGGGGCGGATTACCGGTACTACGTCCGCGTCAGTAAGTACCGCGATTTTCCCGACGTGAACCGGAAGCACTCGGAAGTGTCGGGTTACGTCACATGGACCCTCCGCTAACAGCCTGCCAACCTGACAGCGCGGCGCGCCATGTCTGCACCTTTTCGCTCCCTGATCGACCCTTTTCTGCAAGAACGGCGTGTCAGCTACGGCACAGCCCATGCCGGTAATGTGTATGTGAAGTGAGCGGCCTGTCCGCCCCGCGTCGTGCCTTCTCCTAACAGGGGCACGGTGCGTTGCATGCATAGAAGGGAGGTCACGATGACCACGAAGCTCATCTCGACCGCGGCTCGCCTCGGAGTGCCGGTCCTCGCCCTGTTGCTCGTCGGGTGTGGCACCGGAGAGGAGGGGCGCGCGGCCATCGCGCAGGAATCCGGCGGACCTGCCGCCGCATCGTTCTCGGCGCCGTCAGGCGAAGCTCCCGATCTGGCGCCCGTCCGTGCGCTGTCCGAGGCCTTTCGTTCGGCATCGGGTCGGGCGCTCCCGGCCGTCGTGTTCATCGGTGTCGAACGAGATGCCCCAACCGAAATGTCGGGTGGCGATACCCCCTTCGAACGGTTCTTCCGGCAGCCGGGTGCTCCCGAAGGCCGGCCGTTGCCGCCTCAGATCGGATCTGGTTCCGGCTTCATCGTGGATCCGACGGGCCGCATCGTCACGAACAACCACGTCATCACGGGCGCGACCCGCATCACGGTTCGCCTGCACGACGGGCGTGAATACTCCGCAGAGGTTCTGGCGAGCGATCCGTCGACCGATATCGCGCTGCTCTCGATCGACACCGAGGGCCAGTCGCTCCCGACCGTGCCCTGGGGCGACTCGGACGCTCTGCTGGTGGGCGACTGGGTTCTGGCACTGGGCAACCCGCTCGGCCTCGAGTTCTCCGTCACCTCGGGCATCGTCAGCGCCCGGGGCCGGCAGTTGACCCGCGGGACCGCCGCGCTCGAGTCGTATATCCAGACCGACGCGGCCATCAACCCGGGCAACTCCGGTGGGCCCCTGGTCGACCTCGCCGGTAACGTCGTCGGCATCAATTCGGCGATCTACGGTGGCGATCGCTTCGTCGGCTACGGGTTTGCCGTTCCGTCGAGTCTGGCGCGGCGAGTGATCCGGGATCTTCTCGAGTTCGGTTTCGTCCGTCGCCCGCGCCTGGGTGTGCGGGTGAGCGACGTCACGGCCGTCGACGCGGAGGCCTACGATCTCGAGGCCGTCACGGGCGCCGACGTGAACTCGGTGGAAGCGGGCTCCCCGGCTGACCGTGCGGGGTTGCGCGTAGGAGACGTCGTCGTCGCCCTTGAAGGCGAGCCGGTCGACAACTCGAACGCGCTGATCACCATGCTCGCGCAGCGAAATCCCGGTGACCGGGTCGTGTTGTCGGTCCTGCGGTATGGCGAGGAGGAGGAACTCACGGTGACGCTCGGAGAGTTCGACCGCGCCACGGCGAACCCGCAGCGAGCGTCGGCCGAGTCGACGGTCACCAGCGTGGTCGGGATACAGGTGCGACGCCTGACGCGAGAGATGGCGAGCCAGCTCGGATACGACAGGGATGTGGGGGTCGTGGTGGCGAACGTGCGACCGTACGGGCCGGCCGCACGAGCCGGCGTTCGCGCGGGGCAGGCCGTTCTCGCCGTAAACGGCGAGCGCGTCGAGTCCACCGCCGACTACACGCGCCTGTCCGGATCCGTCGAGCCCGGCGAGGTCGTTTCCCTGCGCGTGATCGATTCGGACCTCGGCGAGACCATCATCAATTTCCGCACTGCGACCGGGTGACTCCGGAGGCGGAGGGGAGCCGGCCCGGCCGGCTCCCTCCGCCCCCTCCGGTCTACAACTCCATCAACCAGCCGTGGCGATCGTCGATCTGCCCCATCTGGATCCCCTGCAACTCTGCCTTCACGCGGTGGGCGATCGAGTCCTCGCGCTCCTCGAGCCGTATGTCCTCGCCTTCGAGGCCCAGGCGGTGAATGGGGGAGATCGTCGCGGCGGTGCCGACCCCGAAGGCCTCACTCAGCGTCCCTGCGCTCGAGCCCTCGAGCAGCTCATCGATCGATATCCGTCGTTCCTCGCACGGAATCCCCATATCCGCCATCAACTGGATGATGGATTTGCGGGTGACGCCTCGGAGAATCGTCCCCTCGAGCGGGGGGGTAACGGCCACTCCGTCGAGCACGAAGAAGATGTTCATCACGCCGCACTCTTCCACGTACTTATGCTCGATGCCGTCCAGCCAGATCACGTTGGCGTACCCGGCCGCCTGGGCTTCACGCGTCGCCAGCAACGACCCCGCGTAATTGCCGCTCGGCTTTACGTCGCCCGTGCCGCCGGGGAACGCCCGCACGTATTTCCGCGTCGTTCTCAGCGCGAGCTCCTCGCCCGAAAAATACGGTCCGAACGGGCCCGTCATCATGACGAACAGAAATTCGGTCCCGGGCTGGACGTTCAGATTCGGGTCGGTGGAAAAGTAGGTGGGGCGGATGTACAGCGAACCCTGGGACGGGTCGGGAACCCACTCGCGATCCAGCTCGATCAACCCCCGCAGGGCCTCGAAGAAGATCTCCCGCGGGACCGATGGCATGGCGAGCCGAGCCGCCGTGAGATTGAGGCGCTCGAAGTTCTGGTCCGGACGAAACGCGACGGCTCGTCCGTCGGGAGTCTTGTGGACCTTGAAGCCCTCGAACAGCGAGATCCCGTACTGGAGGCCCCGACACGATGGGTGGATCGGGAGGGGCCCGTACGGCCGGATCTCGCGTTCCTGCCACCCGCCGTCGGCATAGCGCGCCACGTACATGTGGTCCGCGAAGACCGAACCGAACGGCAGTTCGGCGAAGTCCACCTTGGAGAGGCGGGACTCCTCGATTCGGGTCGTCGGAACCGATACGGACGTGGATGCTGCGGTTTCGGACATCACCCCCTCCTGA
>JBGMQU010000031.1:0-7520 GCA_048060725.1 Gemmatimonadota bacterium
ACCGCCCGATCGTGCCAAACGTCCCAGGCGTGAGGCGATACGAACTGCCGAACGTCTTCGACATACCATTCGACGCATGCAGCACGGGCGCCGAGTCGCCGCTTCGAAACGGCCAGTGCCGAGGCCGCGATGTCGAGCACGCCGATGTCGCCGTACCCCTCGTCAAGCAAGCCATCGACGAGAAGTGAGGCACCGCCGCCAACGTCGAGGATGCGCGTCGCGCGATCGGGCCAGCCCGACACGATCAGGTCGAGAGAGGTGCCCGCCGTCGGCTGGTGCCAGCTGACTCCTTTCGTGTCATTGGTCCGGTACACTCGTTCCCAGTGATCGCGCCGATCCAGGTTCACTGTGCGCTCCGCTTCTCGCGTTCGTGGCTCAGGCAAGGGCCTCCAGTCCGTGGGCCCCCGTCCTGATCTTGGTGATCGACAGCACCGGGTGTATCGAGATGATCCCATCACCGTTTCTCCCCGTACGTGCCGCCCGCGCAATCAGCTCCGTGTACATCTCGCAGCGTTTTCCACTGCAGATAATGCGGACCACGCCCTTTTCCTCGTACTCGCTCCCTTCGGCGTACGAGAGCTTTACTTTCGCCGGGTCTACACCCGAGCCGATCGAATGCACCCGCCCCACGGTGATGCGGGGGACACCCGCCTCCTTGAGGCTGTGCACGACCCGGTTCAGCATCTCCAGCCGGACGATCGCCCGCAGCTCGACCATCGGTCTCGCCGCGGTGTCTACTGTGCGACTCTCGCTATTCACGGTTTTCTCCTTATTCGATGCCGAGGGCCATGTCGTCGCGCAGCGCCTCGAGCACTGCGGCCTCCGGCCGATGACGGACCTGCCACCCACGCCACAACGAGTAAATGGCGGGGATGACGACCAGTGTGAGCACTGTCGCGGTGATCATCCCTCCGACCATGGGCGACGCGATTCTCTTCATGACGTCGGCGCCTGACCCGGTGCTCCACATGATGGGCATCAACCCCGCGATGATCGCCGTGACGGTCATGACCACGGGCCGCAGCCGCTCGAGGGCGCCCTCGCGGACCGCTTCCGCCACATCGGCGGAGGTGTTCATCCGTCCTTCGAGACTTCGCCGGTGAAACGCCTCATCCAGGTATATCAGCATGATGACTCCCGTCTCGGAGGCCACGCCTGCAAGCGCGATGAACCCGACCCAGACGGCCACGCTCGTGTTGTAGTCCAGAAGCCAGATGAGCCAGATGCCGCCCACCAGGGAGAAGGGGAGCGTCAGCATGACGATCAGAGACTCGGCGACGCCCCGGAAGTTCAGGTATAGAAGCAGGAAGATGATCGCGAGCGTGACGGGTACGACGATCCGGAGTCGCTGCTTGACGCGCTGCATGAATTCGTACTGCCCGCTCCAGACGAGCGTGTACCCCGAGGGCAACGTCAGTTGCTCGGCCACGACCTCGCGTGCCTGCTCCACGTACGTCCCCACATCGATCCCCTCGATGTCGATGCCGATCGTGGTCACCGGAAACGCGTTCTCGGTCTTCACGGCCATCGGTCCCTGGGTCGTTGTGATGCTGGCCAACTGGCCGAGCGGGATCTGGGCTCCGTTCGGGGCCGGCACGAGAACGTCCCGCAGCTTGTCGACGTCGTCCCGCAACTCGCGCGGGTATCGAACGTTCACGGCGTACCGCTCGCGTCCCTCCACGGTGATCGTTGCGGTCGTTCCACCAACGGTCGCCATGATCGCGGCATGCGCGTCGCCTACGTTGATGCCGTAGCGGGCGGCCTCCTGCCTGTCCACGTCGATGTCGACGTAGTATCCGGACACCCCACGCTCGGCGAACGCACTTCGGGTGCCGGGGACGTTCTGCATGATGCGCTCGACCTCTTCGCCGAGCGCCTGCAGCGTGTCCAGATTCGGCCCGAAGATCTTGATGCCGACCGCGTTCCGGATCCCCGTGGCAAGCATGTCGATTCGCCCCTTGATGGGCATCGTCCATCCATTCGTGACGCCCGGCAGAGCGACCGCGACGTCCATCTCCCTGAGGAGATCCTGGAAGGACAGCCCCTCACGCCATTCCTCCTCCGGCTTGAGGGTGATCGTGGTCTCGAACATGTCCAGCGGCGCCGGGTCCGTCGCCGTCTCTGCGCGGCCGGCCTTCCCGAGCACCGTTTCCACCTCGGGGAAAGTCGCGAGCACGCTGTCCTGGTAGCGCATGATCTCACGAACCTGTGCGATCGAGGCGCCCGGGACCGTGCTGGGCATGAAGAGGATCGAGCCTTCCTGGAGCTCCGGCATGAACTCGCTTCCCAGCCGCTGTGCCGGGTACACCGTCACGCCCAGCACCACGACGGCACCGGCCACGACGATCCAGGGCCATCGCACGGCGAAGCTGATCGCGGGTTGGTACATCCAGCGCAGGACCCGGTTTACCGGGTTGCGCGCCTCAGGACGGATTTTTCCGCGAACGAGATACCCCATCAGTACGGGAACGAGAGTGATCGCCAGCAGAGCCGAACCCGCCATGGCGAACGTCTTCGTGAATGCGAGGGGCTTGAAGAGCCGGCCCTCCTGCTGCTCGAGCGAGAAGACGGGTAAGAAGCTGAATGTGATGATCAAGAGCGAGAAAAAGAGCGGCGGGCCAACCTGGATCGCGCTCTCGTACACGATCTCCCAGCGCGATTTGCCCGGTTCAGCACGTTCGAGGTGTTTGTGCATGTTCTCGATCATCACGATGGCGGCGTCGACCATCGCGCCGATCGCGATCGCGATCCCGCCCAAACTCATGATGTCCGCGTTTACGCCGATCATGCGCATCACGATCAACGAGATCATGATGCCCAGCGGAAGCGAGATGATCGCGACGAGGGCGGACCGGAAGTGAAGCAGGAAGATGATCGCGACCACTGCAACGATGAGCGACTCCTCGACGAGCTTCTCCGCAAGGTTCTTCACGGCGTGACGGATGAGGTCGCTACGGTCGTAGGCCATGTTCAGGCGGGTTCCGGCCGGGAGCCCTTCCTCAATCTCGACGAGTCGCTCCTTGACCCGTTCGATCGTCTTGAGCGCGTCGGTGCCGAAGCGCATGACGACGATCCCCGCCACGACCTCGCCCTTGCCGTTGAGGTCTGCCGCACCACGCCTGGGGGCCGGACCCACCTGCACGGTGGCGACGTCCGCGACACGGATGGGCGTCCCGTTCGGTGTGGCGCCCAGTGACACGTTCTCGATGTCTTCGATCCCCTCCAGATAGCCCAGTCCGCGAATCATGTACTCGCGTCCGCCCATCTCGAGGACTCGCGCACCGATGTCGACGTTATGGTCGCCGATCGCCTGGGTGACCCTCGTGACCGGGATATTGAAGGCCCGGAGTCGCTCGGGATTCACCTCTACCTGGTACTGCTTTACGAACCCGCCGAGGCTCGCGACTTCCGAGACGCCCGGCACGGCCGTGAGCTGATACCGGATATACCAGTCCTGGAGGGTCCTGAGTTCAGACAGATCGAGACTGTCGGACTCGAGCGTGTATTCGTAGACCCAGCCCACCCCCGTCGCATCGGGGCCCAGCGTCGGCTCCACGCCCGATGGAAGCTGCTGGCGAATCCCGTTCAGGTACTCGAGAACCCGGGACCGCGCCCAGTAGATGTCGGTGCCGTCCTCGAAGATCACGTAGACGAGGCTCAGTCCGAAGAAGGAATACGCTCGCACGACCATCGCGCCGGGGACCTTCAACATCTCCGAGGCGATCGGATAGGTGATCTGGTCCTCGACGATCTGCGGCGCCTGCTCGCTGAAGTTCGTCTGGACGATGACCTGAACGTCGGACAGGTCGGGGATCGCGTCGAGCGGCGTAGTGAGACCGGCCCAGATGCCCGCGCCGATCAACGCCGCCGTGGCGAGGAGAACGAGAAAGCGGTTCTGGATCGACCACCCGATGATTCGGTTAATCATTGCGGTCCCCGGTCGGCGTGGTGTCCCCCGCCGCAGGTTTGAGGGCAGACTCGTGCTGCATGCCGGCCATGGCCCCACCTGAGCCGGCCAGCCGCGACTCGGCGTCTATGAGGAAGTTTGCAGACGCGACGATCATCTCACCTTCCGTCAGCCCGTCGAGGATCTGAACCTGATCGCCGGCCCGGTTGCCCAGAACGACTTCACGGGGCGCGAGCATGCCCTCATCGTCGCGGACGAACACGAGATCCCGCACACCCGTCACGATCACCGCCTCCAACGGCACGGCGATGCCGTCGCGGATCGCCTCCACGTCGAAGAACACGGTGACGTACATCCCGGGCTTGAGCCGCAGGTCGGGGTTGGGCACGGTGATCCGTATCCGGTTGGTACGGCTCTCTATCTCGACCGTGGGGTACACGAAGGTCACGGTCCCCATGATGTGCTCGCCGGGGTACGCGGCGAGTTCGATGTGTGCCTGGGCTCCCGTCTGCACGAATTGGAGATCCTGCTCGAAGACCTCCCCTTCGACCCAGATCGTCGACAGGTCGGCGATTCGGTAGAGCCGCATCCCGGGCATCGTACGTTGGCCCTCGAAGACGTCCTTCTCCAGCACGATTCCGGATACGGGGGCGACCAGTGTGAGCGTCTTGGTGACTTCGCCGGTCTCTTCGAGCCGCTGGATCTGCTCTTCGGTTATGTCCCAGTAAATGAGCCGGCGTCGTGCCGCATCGAGCATCGCCTGCGAGTTTCGGTACGCCTCTCCGGCGCTCGGGTCGATTCTGGTCGCAAGCCGCCGAGCCGTGAGCAACTCCTCCTGGGCCGCGACGAGCAACGGGCTATAGATCGACAGCAGCCGCTGCCCCCGGCGCACGAACTCGCCCGTCGTCGCCACGAAGAGTTGCTCGACGAACCCGTCGATCTTCGGCGTCACGTCGGCGATCCTCGGCTCCGCGGCATCGATTCGTCCGACGGTTCGAATGGTTCGATCTAACGAGCGCCGGCGGGCCTCGACGTACGTGACACCCAGCGCGCGCTCCTGTTCGGGCGTGAGATACACGGAGGTACGGTCTCCCTGGTCGGCCTCGGCCGTCCCCATCGCGGCCATCTCGTCGGGCGTCATCTCGGCCGCCCCGGCCGAGGGTTCGGCCGGCTCCATCGTGGCCATCTCGGCCGCCGTCATCTCCCCGGCTGATCCCTCGGGGTCGGCCGCTCGATCGCCGCATCCCACCACAGTGCCGGCCAACACGACCAACCCGCCGACAACCCGCCGTCCCCGCCACATCTTCCGGAGGCGGGGCAACACGATCTTCTCGTCGTTCTGATTCATCGAATCTCCTCCAGATCGCCACCAACGAGGGCCTCGATATCGGCCACGGCAGCGTGATAGCCTGCGGCGAGTCTGACGGTCTCGATCTCGTATCGGTTCACCGTCAACTCGTTCTGTACCAGCGTCATGAAGTCAACTTCACCGACCCGGTAGGCGGAAAGGGACGACTCCACAGCGGCTCGGGCCTGCGGCACGATCGAAGTGGAGTAGAGCACCGAGAGCCTGAGTGCCCGGTCGGCTTCCGCTCGCGCTTCCGCGAGCTGCGCGTACGTCTCGTTCAGCAGATTTCGAAGACCTGCCTCCTGGGCCGCCTGCCACGCGAGGGCCTCTTCTCTCCTGGCGAGCTGATTCGAGCCGGCCCAGAGCGGAATCGTTACGCCGACGCTCAGGCTGAGCATGTCGGCGAATTCCGGTCTCTGCGAGTACTCCGCACCGAGCGCCAGGTCGGGATACAGCGACCGTCTGGCCGCCCGATACCCCGACTCAGCAGCCCTCACCAACTCTCGTGAGGCGCGGAGCGCCGGCCGCGACTCGGTGGCGCGCGCCATGAGATCGTCAACCGACGGCAGGCCACCGGCGGGAGCGGGGAGTTCGAGCCATGGCACCCTGACCGCACTCTCACGCCCGAGAAGCGCGTTCATGCGGGCGGCCATCGCCAGGCGGCGCTGTTCGACGACGGTGATGTCCTCGCTCAACCCCGCAACCGCGATCTGCGCCTGCAGCACGTCCGCCTGCAGGCCCTCCCCTACCGCATACAGCGTCGTCGCGACATCGAGGAACTCCCGTAACAACTCCCGGGTGTCACGCATGATGTCCAGCGCTCGATCCATGTAAGCGATCTGGTAGTACACGGACTTGAGTTTCGAGACGAGCGCCACTTCGGACTCGAGCGCGGTCAGCTCGGTGGCCTCGGCGACGTGAAACTCGCGTTCCTCCGCGAACCCCAGCTTTCCGGGCCACGGCAGCGTTTGCCGGAGCTGCACGCTGTTCATTGTCATTCGCTCCTGGGTGCCGAACCCATCCAGCGGCCGGTTCTTCAGAGAGAACGCGAGGCCGGGGTCGGGCAGCGCGCCAGCCTGCGACACGCGGGCGCGGGCGGCATCCGCTCGGAGGTAAGCCGCCCGCAGCATCGGGTTTACCGTAAGAGCCTCGGCGATGGCATCGTCGAGGCTGAGCGTATCGGCGGGAGTTTGTGCGACGGCGGCGCCGGTCGACAGCGCCGAAGCGAGAAGGGCCGCCGGGAGAGTCATGACTCGCTTGGTCCGGATCTTCATGCGCTGGTCCGGCCTTTCACGTTCGAGTTGTCCAAGTCCTGGAATTGCAGTTGCCACCAGCGGGGTCGAATCAGAACTCGATCGCTGGTGGCGACGGGCGGGAGACTAGCGGGAGCGGTTACAAGATCGGCCCAAGATCCGATTAAGCAACCTTCATGTCCGAGGTGGTGGAGTCACGACCCCGTGTGCGTGTCTGCTTCGAGGTAGCGGGCCGGATCCTGCTCGAACCGTCGACGGCACGCGTCGGTGCAAAAATAGATTTCTTGTCCGTCGTGGTGCAAGAGGACGGCGGCCTTGTCCGACCGGAAGGTCATACCACAGACCGGATCCACAACCTTCTCGCGGGCTTCAGCATCGGTGTGACCATACATGGATTTCCTCCTTCGTGAGAGAACTACATCGGGCCGGATGCGGGCCAAGAAGAAGTTCCCGGCCCGCCGAACTGCCCGAGCCCCTAGTGATGTCGTGTCGAGCCGCTTCCCTTCATTCCGTTGTGACTCAGGCGCCTGGCATACTGCAGATTGGACCGCTGTTCCTCGCTCAGGAGTTGCAGCGCTTCCCTGCCGGACCGCGCCATGTACATGTGCATCTCCACTCGTTCGTCGGCCTCCTTGGAAAGGATCGACTCCAGATCCTCGAGGTCGGGCTGGTCCTCGCCGAGGATCTCCGCGCGACGGGCCGCCATGGCCTTCATGTCTTCCTTATGAGTCTCGTGGCGCTGGCCGAGCCGCTGCTGAACGGCTTCGACGTCCTGGATCTGTGTCTCGGTGAGACCCAACGCGTCCTTCTGGCGGAGGATTGTCGAGAGCTTCGTCCCCATGATCGCGACCATGCCTTCGCCGCCCATCATCGAGCCCCTGCCCTCGCCGCCCATCATCGAGCCGCCGCCCTCGCCACCCATCATCGAGCCGCCGCTCTCGCCACCCATCATCGAGCCGCCGCCCTCGCCACCCATCATCGAGCCGCCGCCCTCGCCACCCATCATCGAGCC
>JBGMQU010000031.1:7620-29656 GCA_048060725.1 Gemmatimonadota bacterium
CTCGCCACCCATCATCGAGCCGCCGCCCTCGCCACCCATCATCGAGCCCCCGACTCGGTGGCACATCATCGTCCCATCCATCATACCTGCCTCGGCCCCCGGTCCGGCGGTCGCGCCCTCGCTGGACTCGTGCTCGTGCTGCGCCGCCACACCCGCGGGTATAGCAGCGGCCGCCACGATCATCGCGAAGGCCATTCTCCGGAGTTTCATCGGTATCTCCCCTGTGAGGGTATGACTGCATTCCTGCCTGATTCCTACGCACAGGATGGGTGCGGAGCTCTGAAGTGGAGGTTAGGCTGACCTTAAGGATCGTTCATGCGCTCCGGCATCACGGGCGGCGCCAGGCAAGGGGCGGGGGGCTCAAACCCTGCCGGCGGGCGAACACCTGTCCTCCGTCATGAAGCCATCTTAACGTGACACTCAAGATCGCTTAACCCGCGAGACCGTCACTTTTGGCTGAAGGTTATTCCCAAGGATTTAGCAGGAGCGGGCAGCCCATGAGGATCCTCGTAGTGGAGGACAACAAAAAAGTCGCGAGCTTCGTCGAAAAGGGACTTCGCGAAGAAGGGTACGCGGTCGACGTGGCCCACGACGGCGTGGATGGGTCATTGAAGGCCAACGTCTACGATTACGATCTGTTGATTCTTGACGTGATGCTGCCCGGCAAGAGCGGCTACGAGATCGCGCACGATCTTCGGAACGAGGGGAAAGCTGTTCCCGTGCTCCTCTTGACCGCCCGGGACGCGACGGAGGACATCGTCCGCGGGCTCGACGCGGGAGCGGACGACTACGTCACCAAACCCTTCAGCTTCGACGAGCTGCTGGCCCGGGTGCGCGCCCTGATTCGACGCGGTGGCTCGAGACGACAGGAGCGGCTCGTTTACTCCGACGTCGAACTCGACCGGATTCGGCACGTGGCGACTCGGCGCGGCGAGCGACTTCGTCTCACCCCGAAGGAATTCCAACTCCTGGAGTTCTTTCTGTTGCACAGCGAGCAGGTGGTCCGCCGGACCGAGCTTCTGGAGAAGGTCTGGGATCTCCACTTCGACCCGATGAGCAACGTGGTCGACGTCCATGTGGCGAACCTGAGGCAGAAGCTACGCGAGGTCGGGGAGCCGCTGGTACACACGATTCGCGGTGTCGGATATGTGTTCAGCGACGAACCGCCCGAGTGACCCTTTCGTTCCGAGCTCAACTCGCCTACCGATTCGCGGCGGCGATGACGTTGGTGTCCGTGGCGCTCGCGGTCGTCGGACACGGTGCTCTTCGCTACAGCCTCGATCGGCAAATCAACGCGAGCCTGCTCAGCGTCGCCTCGATTCAGGCCGCCTCCGTCACCGACGGTCCGACAGGAGAGATGCACTTCCATGAGTGGGATCTGACGCCCGCCGAGGCGTTGTCCCTTCAGGATCTGAACCGGTACGCTCAGGTGTGGGATGCCGGGGGGCAAAGCATCCTTCGAAGCCAATTCCTCGTCGATGACCTCCCGCTCGATGACGCCGCACTCGCCCGCGCGTTGAAGGGCGAACTCGTATCCACCGAGAGCGTGTTCGCCGGTGTCAGGTTGCGTTCCTACTACTATCCGCTCGAGCGCCTCGGGCTCGAGCATACGCCGCACGTGCTCCAGGTAGCGGCCCCGCTGGCCGCGCGAGATCGTACCCTCAAGTTCGCCTGGTACTTTCTTTTCGTGGTGGTCTTAGTCGTCGGTACTGGCACATTTCTCGGGAGTTCGTGGCTGGGGAGCCGCGCGATCCAGCCCATCCACCAGATCATCGATCAGACGGAGGAGATCAGGGCCGGCACCCTCGGTCGTCGGATCAGTGCTCACGCCGATACGCTCGAGTATGAGCGACTGGTCGGCGTTCTGAACACGATGCTCGCCCGGATCGACGCCGCCTTCGAGGCGCAACGGCGGTTCACGGCCGACGCCAGCCATGAGCTGCGTTCGCCGCTCACGGCGCTGCGGGGCGAGCTCGAGCTCGCGCTGCGGAGGGAGCGGTCACCCGAAGAGTACCGACGGGTTATGGCGAGCGGCCTCGAGGAAACCGAGCGGCTCAGCGACCTCGCGGAGAATCTCCTCGCCCTCGCACGATCCGACGCCGGCGTCATGCACACCCGTCTCGTAGACACCGACATCCGCGAGCGTGTGGCAGAGGTGATCGACCGGATCGGAGGCGAGGCCGAGACCAAGAACATCCGCCTGACGTTGGAGTCTCCCCCGGAAGTATGGGCTCTTTGCGATCCCGGGCTGATCGATCGTCTGGTATGGAACCTCCTCGACAACGCGGTCAAATTCACCACGCCCGGTGGAAGAGTGGAGGTCAGCCTCGCCAGTGGGGACGGCAGCGTGATCCTGGAAGTGGCGGATACGGGACCGGGAATCAGACAGGAGCCGATGGAGCGCGTGTTCGAACGCTTCAATCGTGGGGACGTCGCTCACGGAGGCCCGGATGGGGCGGGGTTGGGTCTCTCGATGGTGCAGGCCATCGCGGAGACCCACGGCGGACGGGTTTCCGTCGAGAACCGTGACTCGGGCGGGGCCCGATTCACCGTGACTCTTCCCAAGGATGCCGCCGAGCTTCAGGAGGGTGCTGAAAAACTCGAGAGCTACACACGGACAGGATGAAGAATTATTCATGTCACATTCCGAATGCTTTCACGGCGGCGGTCGTAGCCTGGGCTCCTAACATGCCCGAGAGGAGAGGCCAATGAGCCCGAGCGAAAGCACTGAGCCGGGGGTCGAGGTTAGCGAACAGCACCTCCGGCTCAAGATCGTGGGAATGCACTGCGCGAGTTGTGTCGTCGGCATCGAGGACGCGCTCAAGCGGACTCCGGGCGTGGTAGATGCCCACGTGAGCCTGGGGACAGAGACGGCTGAAGTCGACTACCTGCCATCACAAACCGATGTGCCGGCCATAGGCCAGGCGATCGAGGCGCGGGGGTACGGGGTCGGGGAGGAGATCGGGCCCGACTCTCCCGAGAACGAGGCTGCCGAGCGGGCCCGGGAGTACCGGGACCTCATGCGGAAGTTCTGGTTCGGCCTGGCGGTGTCGATCCCCGTGCTCGCGACAGCGTACCCCGAATTCGTTCCAGGACTCCGCGAACTGTCGGCGGGAACGATCAGACTGATATGGATTGCCGGGGGGCTCCTGACCCTTCCAGTGCTGGTGTATTCCGGCGGGCAGTTCTTCACGCGCGGCTGGGCCGCCGTGCGTCACCGCAGCGCCGACATGAACGCGTTGATCTCGGTTGGCACCGGGGCCGCCTGGGTCTACTCGAGCGTCGCCGTGCTCTTCCCGAGCCTCTTCCCCGAAGGCACCTCGGAACCGTTCTTCGATGTCGCGGCGGTCGTGATTACGCTCGTGGTCCTGGGGCAAGCCCTCGAAGTTCGGGCGAAAGGCCGGACCTCGGACGCGATCCGAAAACTCCTCGATTTACAGGCGAAGACGGCCCGCGTCATCCGCGACGGGCAGGAACTCGACGTTCCAGTGGAAGAAGTGGTCGTGGACGACATCGTGGTCGTCCGGCCCGGCGAGAAGGTTCCTGTCGACGGCATCGTGGTAGACGGGCGAAGCGCACTCGATGAGTCCATGGTTACCGGGGAGAGTATCCCGGTCGAGAAGTCGCCGGACGATGAGGTGATCGGGGCGACGATCAACAAGACGGGCAGCTTCCGGTTCCGCGCGACCAAGGTGGGCAAGGATACGGCGCTGGCGCAGATCGTTCGCATGGTCCAGGAGGCACAGGGCTCGAAGCCGCCGATCGCGCGCACCGTCGACGTGGTTTCCAGCTACTTCGTGCCGGCCGTGATGATCGTCGCGGTCGTCGCGTTCGCGGTCTGGTTCACCGTGGGCCCGACCCCGACGCTCACCTACGCGATCATCGTAGCGGTGACCGTGCTGATCATCGCGTGCCCCTGCGCCCTCGGCCTCGCGACTCCCATGTCGCTGATGGTCGGAGTCGGCAAGGCGGCGGAGCACGGCGTACTCATTCGTAACGGCGCGGCGCTGCAGAACGCCCGCAACCTCGACCTCATCGTGCTCGACAAGACGGGAACGATCACCAAGGGGGCCCCGGAGCTCACCGACGTCATCGCCGTGGACGGGTTCGATGAAAGCAGCGTGCTGCGTCTGGCGGCCTCGGCAGAGCGCGGGTCGGAGCACCCGCTGGGCGAGTCGATCGTCGAGGGAGCGAAATCGCGGGGGCTCGAACTGTCCGAAGCTTCCGAGTTCGAGGCGATCGCAGGCCATGGTATCTCGGGCCGCGTCGATGACCGGATGGTCCTGATGGGCAACGCGCGGTTGATGGCCGATCGGCAGATCGACCTCGGAGACCTGGTGGACGCGTCGGTCCGACTCTCGGGTGACGGAAAGACGCCCATGTATGTCGCGATCGACGGCCAACGCGCCGGTCTTATCGCGGTAGCGGACCAGGTGAAGGAGGATTCGGTGGTTGCGGTGAAGCGGCTGCACGAGCTCGGTCTCGAAGTCGTGATGTTGACCGGCGACAACGAGCGCACCGCTCTCGCGATCGCGCGGCAGGTGGGGATCGACCGGGTGGTCGCGGAGGTGCTGCCCGATGAGAAGGTCGAACACATCGCCCGTCTGCAGAGAGAAGGCAAACGTGTGGGTATGGTGGGGGATGGGATCAACGACGCGCCCGCGCTCGCAAAGGCGGATGTCGGGATCGCCATCGGAACGGGAACGGACGTGGCGATCGAGGCCGCAGACATCACGCTGGTCGGAGGGTCGCTGAAGGGCGTCGCACTGGCGACGGACATATCCAAGCAGACCTTCCGCAACATCAAGCAGAACCTGTTCGGCGCGTTCTTCTACAACTCGCTGGGCGTGCCGATCGCGGCCGGGGTTCTGTATCCGCTGCTCGGGGTGCTGCTTTCTCCGCTCATCGCTGGAGCCGCGATGGCGTTCAGCTCCGTAACGGTGGTCACGAACGCGAATCGTCTTCGATTCTACGAACCCAGGGGAGACTGACCATGGCTACGGATGTAATTCTCGTAAATGTAGCGGCCCTCGCAACCATCGCCTGGATCGTCTGGTACTTCTGGTTGTCGGAGTCGTCGGAGGCGATAGCCGTGGTCTCCGATGAGGGGGTACAGGAGGTGTACGTCCGGGTTCGAGGCGGATACGACCCCGACATGATCGTCGTCTCCCCGGGCCGACCCACGCGCCTTCACTTCAACCGTCAGGAGACCGCGGCGTGCAGCGAGATGGTGCTGTTTCCCGATCTCGACATATCACGACGCTTGCCGACCGACGAAACCGTAACCATTGAGATCGACCCGCTCCAGCCCGGGGAGTACGAGTTCGCATGCCAGATGGGGATGTTGCGCGGGAAGCTGGTCGTCTCAGAGGAGCTATCCCAGGGCCACGGGGCACCAGACGGGGCGGATTGACATGGACATGGCCGTCTCGCTGGTCCAGGCCTACCTGCGCATCAACGGCTACTTCACGGTGTCCGAGTACCCGATCCTCGAAGCCGACGGCCCCCGCGGCTACAGCGTGGCCACCGATCTCGACATCCTGGCGTTTCGGTTCCCCGGGGCGGGTCGCCGGGTGGCAGGGGCCGGACCGGAAGCCGGGGGCTTCGAGCCCGATCCGGCCCTGGGCTGCCCGGCCGATCGCGGGGACATGCTGATCGGCGAGGTGAAGGAAGGCCGCGCAGTCCTGAACGCCGCGGCCCGCGATCCGGAGGTCCTCCGGACGGCGCTCGCGCGCTTCGGCTGCTGCCCCGCGAAGGATGCTGATGAGGTTGCGCGACGACTTATCGCGAAGGGCACGGTCGATACGCCTCATGGGCACCGCGTGCGGCTGGCGGCGTTCGGAGGCACGGCCCCTCGACAGCGTGGGGTCGACCTCACGATGACCCTGTCACACGTCGCGGGGTTCATCCGCGACTACATGAGGGAACATTGGGAGGTACTTCACCACGCCCAGTTCAAGGACCCGGCCCTCGCGTTCTTCATGGTTCTCGAGAAGGCGGAAAAAGCGCGTGACACTTGACGATCCGGGGGAGCCGGCGGGCGTCGAGCACGACTCGACCTTCTTCGATCTGATCCACTCTCACCGTCACGCGGGCGGATCCGCGGAGGATCACCTGCGTGTCGAGCGGATCGCCGCCGAAACGGCGCGAGCGTTCGAGTTGCTCGCCCCCGTTCGGAAGGCGGTCGCGATCTTCGGCTCGGCCCAGGACGCTCCCGCTCGACGATGGGGGGACGCCGCCCGCGCTACGGCTCGCCTGTTAGCCGAGCAGGGCTTCGCCGTCATCACGGGCGGCGGGCCGGGTTTGATGTCGTCGGCGAACGAGGGCGCTGCATCCGTCGGCACGTCGGTAGGACTCACCATCGATCTGCCGTTCGACGAAGCCGTGAACCCACACGTCACGCTGTCGGTACCATTCCATTATTTCTTCTTGCGCAAGCTGGCGTTCGTGAAATACAGCTGCGCGTTCGTGTGCTTCCCTGGCGGATTCGGGACGCTCGATGAGCTTTTCGAAGCCTTGAATCTCGTTCGCACACACAAGCTCTCCCCTTTCCCGGTGCTGCTGTATGGGAGCGCATACTGGTCGGGCTTGCGCGACTGGCTGTCAGAGTCGGCGATCGAAGCCGGGTGTCTGGCGGCCGACGATCTCGAGTTCTTCGAGATCGTCGACTCTCCCGACGTCGTCGTGAGGCGCGCGGTCCATTGCCACGAGACTCTGTGCCGAAGGCTGGGGGTACGCGCCTGAGACCCTACCTGCCGTCGGCCAGCCGTGACGCAGGTACGACGGTGAGCCCCCCTTCATCCCATTCACACGATCGATTCACGCCGTGGGAGATAGGATGCCGTGGCCAGCAAGGGGTGAACGGGGGCGTGACCCCCGACCCCCACCCAACGAAAGCGAGCAAGAAGGAGGAGGCGACATGATTCGTCGTGACGCGATCACCCACCATGACGAGGTGTGCGGGATGAACATTACGCCGGAGGAGATCGTCGCGAGCATCGACTTTCAGGGAAAATCGTACCATTTTTGTTCCGAGCGCTGTCTCCAGCGCTTCGAGGAGCACCCGGGTTGGTACGTCGCCATCGAACCCGTGGTGCACAAGGCTCCCTGACCCTGTTGGCGGCCCATATTGACAGTCCTTCACGGATTCGTAATGATTTCTTAATGTGGCGGACACTATGGTTCATGCGTACTGATCATTCTGATCGAACCGATAGAACTTTCTAGTGAGTGATAGAATCATGAGCGTACGACGACTTGCCGTAATACGTCATGCTCCTGCACGTTCAGGAGCCCTCCTGGTGGCCATGGCGCTCTTCGGTGTCGCGCCGCTGGCGGCTCAGGACGGCGATGGTGCGGACTGGATCCAGGTGGACACCTCCGCTCGCGAAGTCAAGCTCGACATCGTTGCCGGGCTGACCAGCGAGAACTTCAGTTGGAATTTCAACGGCTATTTCGGAGGCGGCGCCACCCTGACGGTACCGGTTGGGTATCGAGTCGTGATCGATTTTCGCAACGACGACAAGGCGGTTCCGCACAGCATCGGCGTCAGCGAGATCCAGACGCCGTTCCCCCCGTTGCTGACCGACCTGACGCCGGTCTTCACGGGCGCCATCAGCGAAGACCCGACCAGCATGACGGACTCGACGATGCCCGGTGAGTCGGAGACCGTGATCTTCACCGCCGACAAGGCGGGAACGTACGCCCTTCTGTGCTACATCCCCGCGCATGCGGCGACCGGTATGTGGATTACCCTGGAGGTCTCGACCGGCGACGCCGTCAGCTTCGATCCAGGCGACTGAGTCCCCGCGCGCACTCGAAGTAGATCCTGGCGATCGGGAGCCGGCGCGCGGCAGTGGGCTTGCTGCGATCACGCAAGCACCTGGCGCTCGCACTCCTGATCGTCGGGATCTACGCATTCTGTTTCTCCGCGATCAAGGTCGGTCTGACATTCGCCCCCCCACTGCGCTTCGCTGCACTGCGTAGCGCGCTGGCCGGGGGGGTCCTCTTGGCCGTGGTCGCAGGGTCCGGCCGTGGGGTGCTACCCGACCGTCGTCTGTGGAGCGGCACGCTGGCCCTCGCTCTCCTCGGGACGTCCATCGGGTACGCGGCAATGTTCATGAGCCCCGGCCGAACCGGCGCGGGGATCTCATCCGTGTTGGGGAACACCGGACCGATCATCGTGATCGTCCTCGCCGCCGCCTTTCTGGGGGAGCCGATCACCAGGCCCAAGGTATGGGCCCTTCTGCTCGGGACGATCGGCGTGTTCCTCATCGCGTTCCCGGCGATCGCCGACCCGGCGAGGGCGGGTGCGGTCGGGTTTCTTCTGCCTCTCACATCGGCCGCGTCCCTATCGGGGGCTACCGTGTTGCTCAAGCGCCTCGAGGTTGGGGACTCGCTCGTTCAGGTGGCGGGGTGGCAGCTCGTGATCGGTGCTCTGCCCCTGGCCATCGCCGCTGCCGTCTTCGAGCGTCAGGCGGCCATCGTGTGGGGCGCCCCATTCATCGCGATCCTCCTGTTCCTCGCCCTCGTGGGCACCGCGTTCGCGCTTTGGGCGTGGTACTGGCTGGTACAGCGCGAGGACGTGGGGCGGCTCAGCCTCCTCTTCTTTCTCATTCCGGTCCTGGGGCTGGCGCTCGCCGGATGGCTGTTCGGCGAACAGATCGGCCCGGTCGAGGCAGGTGGGGTCGCGCTCACACTGGCCGGGATCGCGGTGGTGCTCCGCGCCACGTAGGTCATCGGCGGTACTCGGCCGGACCAGCTCACGCGGTGGTTATACACCCTCCGATTTGCACGACGCTGCCGCCGCGGTCGTAAGCGCCTCGCGGAGCGTCTCGTCGTCCAGGCGATTCGGGACGTACTCGACGGTCGCGTTCCCCTCGTCAACGTTCAGCACCACTGCCTCGATTCCGTCTACGCGTCGTAGAGCTGCCTCGAGGCGTTCTCCGCAGTGAGGGCACGTGCCGCCCGGCACTTCGAAGTGTCTGCGGACCAGCCGACGAGTCACACCGATCCCGATTCCGTCCAGCACCCGGAAGATCTCCGACACATCGGCGAGCGCCGGGTCGATGCACACGACAGCATGCTCCGTGATCGGGTTGACCAACGCGTCCAACACACCGGGAATACGCTTGAGTCGAGCAGCTACCGGGGCGGCGTCGCCGGCGCAGGAAAGTCCGACCACCGACAGCTCCAGGCGATGCTCCGCTTCCCTCGGAATCGTGTTCTGGTTCATGATGTCCTCCTGTTCGTCACATGCTTGAAGCGGCCATTTGCGTGGCCTGGCCGTCGTCGCACCCGACCCTCGCCGGGTCAGGTCCGTCAGGGCACTCACAGACGGCACGAGCGGGGTGTCTCGGGGGGATGCGCGCGAAGAGGCCGCGACGTACCGCACTACGCAGAGAGCGATGCTCGTTCACGGCATCCACCATCGACATCAGGATGAGCGCCGCACGCGGTGAGCGCCTGGCACTGCGCACGAGCTTCTCGGCAACCTCGGGCCGGTATAGCCGATTACGCACGAGACGGGAGCGGCGCATCTCCGCACCGAACGCGGCCTTCACGGCGTGGGGGTATCGACTGAAGCCCGATCCCGGATCGAACGCGTCGACCGCGATGGCGGCGGATCTGAAGGCGTAGTCGATCCCCTCTCCGGTCGCGGGGTCTGCCAGCCCTCCGGCATCCCCCAGAAGCGCGTAGTCGGACCCTCCGAGGTCCGAGAAGTCGCCGCTCATCCAGTTCGAGGATGCGATCACCCCGCCACTGAACGGCGCTGGCTCACGGTCTCCGGCCTCGCCGATCCGGTACTGATCGATCGCGTGGTCGAGATCCGTTCTCGAAAACGTCCCGGGGGCGACGCCGATCCCGACCGAATGGTGACCCGGACGCGGGAAATCCCAGAGATATCCTTCGGCGGCGGAAAGGAACTGGAACACGGCCCGTCCGCTCGACACCCCTCTCCGGGGATAGGCCACCCTCAGGGGAGCCAACTCCGGGCGGAGGTCGGGTGCAAGCTGACCCCTCAACCGGCTGGCCGCACCGTCCGCAGCCAGTAGCCATCGGCAGCGTCGGATTTCCCCGTGCTCGTCCGCGACCAACCAACCTCCGGCTTCGCGCATGATCGTTTTCACTCCGAGCCGCCGAAACCGTGCGCCGGCAGCCTGCGCCCGATCCAACCCCCACTTGCCGAGGCGCTCGCGGCTGACCGTCTCGTAGGGCGAGCGAAGCGGGATGACGATGCTGGCGCCGCTCGGGGCCACGACGAGAATCTCCTCGATCGTCTGCGTATGGGGCGCCAACTCGCGAAGCTCCGGTGTGTTCTCGAGGGCGGCCGCGGTGAGCCCCCCACCGCACGGCTTCTCCCACGGAGCCTTGGGATCCATCAAGAGGACGTCCGCCCCCCGCCGTGAGAACAACTCCGCGGCCCGGCTCCCCGCGGGTCCCGCGCCCACGACGATGAAATCCAGTGAGGGGGTGGATCCGGGGGCGGCGAGGGGCACATGTTTTTGCATGGTCTATTCCGCATTTGTGATTCGTACGCCTTGCAACGGAGTCCTCCGTGCGATGAAATCTGCGACTCGGGAGATGATCTGCCGCTGAAGCTCGCATGAAGGTCACCTCATGTTTCACGTCGGATGGAAACGCCGGTCGACCCCCAGGGTTCTTCAGCACCCTCGCAGGGACTGTCCGACGTCTCCGAAACGGCGATACGATCAGACCCCGCGCGCTACCTGTTTAATTCAATTCGTCTGGGGGGTGCTCCTGGATCCGACGCCGACGTCGATTGCGTCCATGGCTGCAGCGCGAGAGCTGCTTGCCGAGTGCTGCGTTTCGTGCCAGAAGGAACCGACCGAAAGCTGCCAGGGGAAGTCCTCGCGCCCTTCGCCGATCGTTTCCGATCCCGGCTCGTTGGCACCCTCCGGGCCCCTCGCGCCGGAGGTCCAGGAGGCGCTCGGCCAGATCACCGGTCGAGAGCCGACTCGCGACAACCGCGTGCGTCTTCTGGTCGATGGAACCGAGACCTATGGAGCGATGCTGGACCTCGTGCAGTCGGCCCGCGTCGATGTACGGTTCGAGAACTTCATCTTCCGCGACGACACGGTGGGTCGTGCCTTCGCGAGTGCCCTGAGAGATCGGGCGGCCGGCGACGCCGAAGTAAAGGTCCTGTATGATCCATTTGGCTCCATCATGAGCCGACGACTGCCGATCGGACGCCGGTTCCGGAAATCAGCCGTTCGGGTTCGAGTCTACAATCCCTTCCGTCCCACCCTCGGCTTCTTCCGACACGGTAGAGATCACCGCAAGGTCGTCGTCCAGGATCACGAGCGACTGGTCGCCGGCGGCATGTGCCTCGCGGACGTATGGTCGGGCAACTGCATCCGGCACTGCACCTGGCGGGATTCGGCGGTCCTGGTGGAAGGGGGAGCCGCGCGCGAGGCTGCCGCCGACTTCGATCTGATCTGGCGCGAAGCCAGGCCGCAGTGGGGCCAGCGCGGCACCTCGACCGAGGCCATGGCAAGGATCGACGACGGGGCGGGGCGCAACTTCGGCCACGTACCGGTGCGCCTCCTGTCTGGTCGTCCCGGGGAGCGACGCCTGGAACAGGCCCTCGGGCGCGTGTTCGACGCGGCCCGAGAGGAAATCCTCCTCACGAACGCCTATTTCTTGCCGATGAACGGTCTACTGACCTCGTTGGGTGCGGCCGCCCGACGGGGCGTGAAGGTCGAAGTCCTGCTCCCCGCCCACAACAACCACCCCTTCGTAGGTCTCGCGTCAGAGCATATCGTCGGCTCTCTCCTGGAGATGGGGGTTCAGGTGTGGCATTGGCTCGGGCCCATGATTCACGCCAAGACAGCGGTGGTGGACCGTCGCTGGTCCGTTGTGGGATCGAGCAATCTGGACGCGCTCAGCCTCCGCAAGAACCTCGAGCTCGACATCGAGATCCACGGATCGGCGATCGGCGAGGAATTGAGCGCCATTTTCGCTCGCGATCGGGAAAATTGCCGGCCGTTCACCATCGCCGACTGGCGTGGACGGACATTCCGGCGCCGAGCGGCGACCCGGCTCGCATTCGCCGGGCGACGCTCGCTGTAGCGATCGCCCGCAGGGATCAGCCGAGCACTTAGTTAAGATCGCTTCATGTACTCCTCACGCGTAGTTGGAGCGCCCTCGGGTAGAGTTGTCACATGAGACAGGCATGGCGTAGTTCGTCCGGCCCACCGCGCAGGTCGGCAGGGGAGGTATAATGATTGACTGGATCAGAGAGAACCTGTTCTTGATCGTGATCGGAGTGCTCTTCATCTGGATGCACACCAAGATGCACGGTGGACATGGTGGGCATGGGGGACACGGAGGCCATGGAGGCGGTGGCCGTCATGGCGGGCACGGTGCCCCTGCAGGAGACGAGGAACGTGGCGGGCACGAGGACCATGCCGAACACGGGGAACCTGGCGGGCAGGGCGACGACGATCGAGACTCGCGACGCCACTAGAAGGGAGAGATTCATGCTGAACCTCAAGGTAGTTACCTGGTCACTGGCGCTCTTCGGCGCCGTGTCGTTTGTCGTCTGTATCCTGTACGGGCTCATCGTGCCGGAGCCGCTGCACATGACGGCCTTCCTGGAGGCGGTGCTGCCAGGCTTCAAGTGGCTCACGCCGGTCGGATTCCTCGTCGGGCTCGTTGAGGCGTTCCTGTATGGCGCCTATGTGGGGATCGTCTATGTGCCGATAAACAACTGGCTAACACGGCGGTGGACTACGTAGAAGGTGACACGCACTCAGACATGATCGGGCTATGACGCGGCGTGGATTGCGGATTGGGACCTTGTTCGGGATCGAGCTCAAGCTCGATCCCTCATGGTTCATCGTTTTCGTTCTGGTCGCGTGGTCGCTGGGAGGACACTACTTCCCGACGACCCACCCTGGATGGTCGGCCACCACGTACTGGGTGATGGGGGCGGCTACGGCGCTCCTGCTCTTCGCTTCCATCGTGGCGCACGAGCTCGGCCACAGTCTGGTGTCGCAAAGGTTCGGTACCCCGGTGAAGGACATCACGCTCTTCATCTTCGGCGGCGCAGCGCGGATGAGTCGCGAACCGAGTCGGCCACGCGAGGAACTGTGGATGGCGCTCGCCGGCCCCGCGACGAGCCTCCTCGTCGCGGGCGGGTTCTGGCTGATCTGGAGCGCGACCAGCCAAAGTCCGGGCCCGGTCCACCCGCTGAGCGGGTGGGTGGCGTGGATCAACGTTGCCGTCGCCGCCTTCAACTTGATCCCGGGATTTCCGCTGGATGGGGGTCGGGTTTTTCGAGCGCTCGTGTGGAGTGTTACCGGGGACCTTCACCGCGCAACGCGCATCGCCTCAGGCCTCGGCAGGGTGGTGGCCCTCGGATTCATCCTGTTCGGCGTGTGGCAGGTGTTGGGCGGCAACTTCATCAACGGGCTGTGGATCGCTTTCATCGGCTGGTTCCTGGATAGCGCGGCGGTACAGAGCGCCCGTCACGTCGACATGCAAGAGCTTCTCGCCGGCCACACTGCACGCGAGATCATGATGACCGATTGTCCTTCGACCACGCGCGACATGATGCTCGACCGCCTCGTGAACGAAGTATTGCTGCCCAGCGGTCGGAGGTGTTTCCCGGTCATCGAGGACGGACGACTCGAGGGGCTCCTCACGTTGGATGGGATCAAACGCATCCCGCGCGAGCGCTGGCCATCATCCGTGGTGGCGGACGCGATGATCGGCAGCCGCGACCTGAAGACCGTGTCGCCGGAGGAGGGACTCGAACGCGTGCTCGACCGGATGACCGAAGACGACATCAACCAGTACCCCGTCCTGGACGACGGGCGGTTCGTGGGGATGATCGCTCGCGACCGAATGCTGGCCTTTCTACAGGCGCGCACAGAGCTCGGGGCGTGACCCACGCGGTCGGAAGAACAGTGCGGCTGATCTCGCTCATGGTCCTCGCGTCGTCGGTTGCGGGGTGTGGCGCAGCGCGTTCCGCCGGAGGCTCGCTGGCCGATGGGGCGGTCGAGAGCCTCGTCGAGCAAGAGAGCACGCTCATCGCAATCGAGCAGCGGCTCGTCGATTCCATTGGCACGTACCTCAGCCGGGAGTTCGAGGAGGCGGTGCTCGTTCCCGCCCGACAGGCGTGGGACACGATGGCCCTCCAGGTGCGGGTGGAGGCCGATAGCTCATCCGCCCGGCTTGCGGCGAGGGTCCAGGGGTCGCTCAGCGAGGCGTTGCAGGAGCTCCTCGAGCGCAACTTCGACGTGATCGAGACGAGGGCCAATCGCCTCGCCAGCACCTTGCCGGACGCTTTCACCCCCGGCCTCGAGCGTGGTCTGGCCACATCCTTCGGAGCGCTTGGAGACACTCTCGCCCACCACCTGTCGGCGAGCCTCGCCACCGGACTGAAGGCGCAGCTCGAGCCAGCGCTCCATGCGCTCATGCGAGATTTGACGGATTCCGTGCGTGCCCGGGTCGCGGAAATCGACAGAACGGTGGTGGAAACCTCGACGGTCAGCGGGGCCCGGAGCTTCCTGGTCGGTTCGGCCGTCGCGCTGGGCCTCGTCGCCGCCCTCATCATGCTGTTGAGCTGGCGCCGACACCGACGAGCCCTGCACGCCATGCTGGACGCCGTGCAGCTTTCCGGCGACGAGAGAGTGCGTGAGGCGGTCAGAGGCTGCGCCGGAGAGGCCGGGGTGGAGGAGTGGCTCGCCGGGCAGGCGATCTCTCGTCGCGGGCGGCAAGGAGATGGCTCGTCACGGTGATTCGTCTTCGTCCGTATCGCGGCGCTTCGCGTCGCGAAAGGTCGGGAGGCCGTGCACCCTCAAGCCCACGAGCGCGAAGACGAGCAGCAGCACGACGCCACTGATCAACGTCAGGGTGTCCGGGGTCATGTCATGCCTCCTGCGTCACCCCACCACCAAAGCGGGGAATGAACATCGGGACGTGGCGCTTGTATTCGCGGTATTCCTCGCCGAACTCCAGTAGCATTTGTTGCTCCTCTTTTCGCGCGAGCAGGGCGTAGGCCACTACGATTATGGGGAGCGCGGCGACGGAGACGATCGTGGGCCAGTGCACGACTCCTTCACCGAAGATGATCATGAACAGACCCGTGTACTGAGGGTGTCGAATCTTCCCGTACACGCTCTCGGTCGCCAGCTGGCCCGTCCGTCGTACTCGATGGATGGTTCGCCAACCCTCCGCAACCATCGTCGCGCCCGCGAACACGATGATGTACCCGAAGACCATGGAGACGACGTGCGCCATCTGCGTCCCGAAGAGTTGCACCCACAGATTGCCGCCTTCCCCCCAGATGAGGTCGAGGCCGAAGAACCGCGCCAGCAGGTAGATCGTGAGCGGGAAGCCGTACATCTCCGCGTAGAAGGCGATGATGAACGCCTGGAGTACTCCGGCGCCGGTCCACTCTTTCCAGCTGTGAGGTGCCAGGTACCTGTACAGCATCCACGAGACGAAGACGATGACGATCACCGCCGCGCCCCAGAATCCCACGTGCATGGGAAATCCTCCTCGTATCAGCCCCGTATCCGAGGCGATACGGGGCTATAGCTGATTGTTATTCTGAGGTCGCGTACAGGTCCTGCCGAGTAAGAGGAAGCGAGAGGGATCCGTCAGCCCGCGGCTTGCCGAGCAACGTCTGAACGACGCCGACGCGGCCGTCCTTGAAGGCGTTGGCGCACCCCGCCATGTAGAGACGCCAGATCCGATAGGTCGTCTCGTCGGTCGCGGCGATGGCCTCCGACTCTCGAGCTTCGATACGGTTCACCCAGTGACGAAGCGTGAGGGTGTAGTGCTCCCGCAGGCTCTCCACATCTCGCTCCTCGAAGCCGGCCGCCTCGGCCGCATCGGACAGCTCGCCTGGCGTCAGGATCTCGCCATCGGGGAATACGTAACGCTCGAGAAACGACGCCGAACCGGGCAGGATATGGTGCAGCGTGTTGTGTAGACGAGATTCCCGGGGAAGAAGCGAGACGATGCCGTGGTTGAGGAAGAGTCCACCAGGCTTCAGTAGACGGAATGCTTCGCGAAAATACACTGGCAACTGTCTGCGGCCCACGTGCTCGACCATGCCGACGCTCGCGATCTTGTCGAACTGCGTGTCCGCGGGAAGGTCGCGGTAGTCGCGCACCTCGACGCGGCATTGCTCGGTGAGGCCGGCGGCGGCGATCCGCTCGCGCGCGAACCGGGCCTGGGCCTCGCTGAGCGTAATCCCCACCGTGTTCACGGAATAGCGCTCGGCCGCAAACTGTATCAGAGCACCCCAGCCGCTGCCGATGTCCAGCAGGCGCTCGCCAGGCTGGAGCCTGAGCTTGCGGCAGATGTGCTCGAGCTTTGCTTCCTGCGCTGCGGCCAGATCTTCAGTCCCTTCCGGGAAGTAGGCGCAGGAGTACACCATCCGGTCGTCGAGAAACAGCCGATAGAAATCGTTCCCGACATCGTAGTGGAAGCTGATCGCGGCCGCGTCTCGCCGTCGTGAATGCCGGACGCGTGCGCTCCACCGGGCCGAGTGCTCGCTGCCGCGTCCCGACCGGGCGCCGGAGCCCGACGGCAGCGCCCATACCCGGGCGAGAAAGCCGAGGACCGCGGACGGAGATCGAAGGCGCTCCCGGACGATGACCGCGAGTTCGGCCGCCTCCTCCAGGTCTCCTTCGATGTCCAGATCACCCCGGACGTAGGCCTCCCCGAGTTTACGCTCAGAAGGTGGGAGCAGCGCCCGGCGTAACGCCTCGGGACATCGTATGACGAGGGTGAACCTCGCCGTGGTCCCGAGTGGCTGCTCCTCCGCGACATCCCAGTATCGAATAGCAAACTCCCGCTCGGCCGCCGGCCCAAAGAGGTGCTCCATCAGGGCTTGACCACTCTGCAGCGCCCCATCCTCCGCGGGCGTGGCCAGAATCGAGGCATCGGGCGGAATTATTTCCTTCGTAACGGTCGTGGAACGGGGCCCGGCGAGGGCGGTTGGCGCGGGGGGGTTCAGCCGGGGGGTTCGTTTGCGCCTGGTCTGAACGGCTGGCATGATCGCCTCCTGCGGTCGAAAGAACCAACTGGGGGACCTACGATCGGTCCCTCAGACTCTCGATCCATCATATGTTGCCGACTACTAACAGGATGTGAGTACGTTATTAAGATGCCTTAACGCCAGAACCCTCGACAGGGGCCCGTCACCGGGGACCGCCGCGACTTCGGAGCAGTATCGCACCCGACATCAAGCCGCCGAGCGTCAGGGCCGAGACGACCGGGACCAGCCAGCGCCCTCCGTCGAACACGCCGGAAAACCCTGATACCAGGACGAGGAGGATGATCCATCCGGTCAACAAAATCGCGGCGACGACGCGGTTTCTCGCGCTCTCCAGGCGCCTTTCGAGCTTCTGCAGCTCCTCGCGCGGAGGCGCGATCCGAACCCCTTCCCGACTGGCCGATCGCAGTACGCGGTGCAGTTCGCCGGGCAACTCCCGTCCGAGGTACAGGAGGTCACCCAACCCCTCCCCCACTCGGTGCGCCAGAACATTCGGTGAGAAACGCTCGAGGACCAGCCGCTCCGCATAGGGTTTCATCAGCTCGGCCAGCCGAAAGTCCGGATCTAGTTGGGCGCCCAGGCCTTCGCTCATGACCACGGTCTTGAGGAGCAGTGCCAGGCGCGCCGGAAGCTGAAGGCGATGTGCTCGAACCGTCGAAAGGCATCGCTGGATCAGTGGCCCGATGGCGACTTCACCGAGGGATCGACCATAGTATTCAGCGAGCAGGGCATCGAGGTCTTCCTCGAGGGATCGAGAACCGTCGTCGGGGGCGGCAACCCCTATTTCAATGATCGCGTCCGCCAGCCGCCGGGAGTCCTGGCGCGCGAGCGCCACCAGGATCGATGTCAGGTCCTCCCGGGTCCGGTCATCTACCCTGCCGACCAGCCCGAAATCGATGAGTCCGATCCGTCCGTCCGGTTGGATGAAGAAGTTGCCCGGGTGGGGATCCGCGTGGAAGAACCCATGCTCGAACACCATCTCGAGCAGCATTCTGGCGGCTCGCTCGGCTACTTGCACCCTGTCGATCCCCGCCGATTCCAGGCCCTCCGGATCGCTGACCTTGATTCCGTACAGGCGCTCCAGAGTGAGGACGCGCGACGTCGAGAGTTCCCGGTAAATACGCGGCACCTTGACCCACGGATCGTCGGACAGATCCGCGGCGAAGCGTTCGGCGTTGCGGGCCTCCTTGAGATAGTCCAGCTCGTCGAGAAAGGTCGCGGAGAACTCTTCGGCGAGGGTCGGCAGATCGTAGCGTGCGGCGGCCTCCCAGCGGCGGTTCGCCGTCGCCGCCAGGTTCTGGAGGATCTCGAGATCTTCGCGAACCTCGTCGACGATGCCCGGCCGCCGCACCTTCACGACGACCGCGACTCCGTCCTTCAACACGGCCGCGTGCGCCTGGCCGATGGAGGCGGCCGCCAACGGTTCCGGGTCGAAGCTGTCGTACGCGTCTTCGAGCGGACGGCCAAGTTCGCCCTCGACCACCACCTTCACGGCGTCAAACGAAATGGAGGGCGCCGCGTCCTGTAACCGAGACAGCTCGGTCACGTACTCGGGGGGCAGGAGGTCCGGCCGGGTCGAAAGGATCTGACCGAACTTGGTGGCTGTGGCGCCGAGTTCTTCAAACGCCATTCGCAGGTGCTCGGGTCGCCTGTACGGTTCCTCGCGCCGCGGATGTCCCAACAGTCCGCGGTGGAAAGGTATGTATCGCTCGAGACCGAACTCGCCCGCCAGGTATCCCAACCCATGCCGAGCGAGAGCGTCCGAAATCTGGCGATACCGCTTCCAATGATGGCTCATTGCGCCCCCGGTCGCGTCCGGTCCAACGATCCGATGAAATCTCTTGGGCCCTGCGTGAAGGCAGGCTGAACTCAAGATGAAAGTTCTTCTGATCTCGTGCGGGCGCTACCGTCGGCGTCTCGGAAGCGTCGATGAAGGACGCTTCACGGAAGGTTCACACCTCGTTCAGCCGTCTCGAGGTAGGCTGCATAGTGGTTCCAAGAGGCCCTAATAAGGAGGACAGGGTGCGACCAACGGCGATGGCATCCCGAGACGACGTCCCGGCGGCGCGGCCGGGTACCCATCAGTTCCGTCGGCCGGAGTGGCTCGCTCGCTCGAAGAGACCCACGGCACTCCACACCGAGGAGATGGGCGAGTGTGGCCCGCTGCTCGTGTTCCTCCACGGAATCGCCGGCTCCACACGCTACTGGATGCCTCGCGTCTGGCCTCTAGCGTCAGATCACCGTCTCGTCGCGGTCGATCTGCTGGGCTTCGGCCGGTCTCCGATACCCTGGGCGCGCTACACCGTCGAGAGACACATAGAAGAACTGCACAAGACCATTGGCGATCGAGGCCCCTTGATTCTGGTGGGCCATTCCTACGGGGCGATCGTGGCTCTCGCCTACGCCGCGGCGCATCCCGCCCAGGTACAGGGGCTGGTCCTGGTCAGCCTTCCGTTCTTCATGAGCGAATCGGCGGCGCGGCGTCACTTCACCCGTCGCTCCTCACCGGACAGGTGGGTGTTTCGGAATCTGATGTTCGCCGCACTCGCCTGTATGGCGACCCGCCGTCTGCTTCACCGTCTGCTGCCGAAGTTTCTCCCGAATTTGCCGAAGGAAGTCGTGGAGGACATCGCGGCGCACACCTGGAGGTCGTTCACGTCCACCTTTTGGGAGGGGGTATATAGATACCACCCACAGGTCGCGGTCGAGCGGCTCTCGCCTGACCTGCCGGTTCTGTGTCTGCACGGGGACCAAGACGCCACAGCGCCGCTCGCGGGCGTGATGAGTCTGCGGAGCACGCAGCCGACGTGGTCGTTTTCGATCATGGAGGGCGTCGACCACCATCCCCTGTTGAGAGAGTCTGCGCGGTGCCGCGGAGCGATTCGACGCTTCGTCCAGAGCACTGACGACCGGACCCGTCAGGCAGCTCGCGACACGAAGGCCATCGCCCTGCCGCAGTCCGTCCGGCCTGGCGCCCCATGACCGCCGCGCAGGCGGAGGGCGTCCGAGTCCGACGGGAGCCCCCGGCTCGGGAGTCCGAGTTCACGCTCGTGCTCGCGGGGGGAGGAGCGCGCGGTTTCGCTCACGTGGGAGTGCTCCGGGCGCTCGAGGCCTCCGGCCTCCGGCCGGCCGCGATCATCGGCGTTTCCATGGGGGCGGTCGTGGCGGCCACCTACGCTCTGAATCCGGACTGGTATCGGCTACTGGTTGCGATGGATACCGGCGTGTTCCCGGGACCGGGCTCGCTCGGGAGGGCGCCGGACGCGCACTGGCTTCGACGGGTCATTACGGGCCTCGGTAGCGTGCGCGACATGTGGACGCTCGTGCATGGATGGGGGGTGGGTGAACGCGCCCAACCCGATGCGAGCGCCCTCCTGCACGAGTTGACTCAGGACATGGACCTGGACGAAGGAAGGATCCCGATAGCGCTGTGCGCGACCGACCTTCGCACGGGCGTACGCGTGGTGCTCGAGAAGGGCCTGGCGGCTGATGCGGCGTATGCCAGCGCGGCGTTAGCCGGCGTCGTACCTCCGCTCGAGAAAGACGGTTACCTGCTCTGTGACGGCGCCTACGCGGACCTCGCCCCCATCGACGTGGCTCGCCGATTCGGGCCCCCGACCGTCATCGCCGTCGACCTCGTCCAACCACTCGCGGACGGTCGCATCCATAACGGTTTCCAGGCGTTGACGCGGGCCGTCGAGATTTGCCATCTGCACCATGCCGAGTTGCGATTTCAGGAGGCCGATGTGGTCTTGCGTCCCCACTTCCGGCGTCCCATCGGCGCGCTCGATTTCGGCGCCAAACGCGAATGCATCGCGGCCGGAGTGCGTGCCGTACATCGGCGACGGGCCGAGCTCCTCGCCGCAGTCCAGCCCGCGATGCGCGGTAGCGCCTGATCCGCTCGACTCCATGAAACTAAGATCATTCCATCTTCACGGTGCCTTGACCTCACACCCGCTATCGTAGTGTCAGTAGAACACTCTCCGTGTGTTGCCCCGGGTAACCTCGGGGCCCTACGAAGGAGGAGAACAATGACTGGAACGCGTTGGACGCTGGCGGCGCTCGGACTTTGGGTAGCCGCAAGCGCGTTCATGGGATTCGGAGCCCAGGGGTATCTGTGGAACAACCTGCTCGCAGGGCTGCTGGTGCTGGTGCTGGGCATTCCCCTCATCGTCGAGATGAAGTGGGAAGCCTGGGTCGTGGGGGGTCTGGGGTTGTGGTTGATGGTTGCTGCGTTCGTGCCCGGGCTCGTTCAGGGTGCGGCCCTTTCGTGGAATAACACCCTCGTGGGGCTGATCATCGCCACTGCGGCCTTTATCGTTCCGAAGCAGCACCCGACACACCACGTGCCAGGACACGCGTGAGACCCTGGGGGGCTGTCGAAACTAGCCTTCTGGCGCGATCACCCGGGTAGTAGCCATGCATGGCCGAAGGCGCGGAACGCGAGTTCCGCGCCCAGGCCGAGGACGATCAGCCCGATGACGCAGAGGGCCACCGCGAATCCCGGACGCCAACCCAGAAGCGCCCGATCACCCGATGGGGCTTCGAAATACACGGGGCCCATGAAGCGGGCGTAGTAGAAGAGCGAAACGACGGTGTTGGCCACCGCCAGCACGGCGAGCCACGCGTACCCCGCCTCGATCGTCGCCGCGAACAGAGTAAGCTTCGCCGCGAAACCCGCGAGCGGTGGGATCCCCACGAACGACAGAAACGCGACGACCAGCGCGGCGGACAGTCCGGGCCGTACGCGCGAGAGACCGGCAAAGTCAGAGCGGGCCCGGAGCCCCCGCAGGGCGATGACGACCCCAAATGCCGCGAGGTTACCCAGGGAGTACGCCGCCAGGAAGAATAGCAGGGCGGGAAGCGCGAGGTCGCTTCGACCCAACGCGACCACGGCCATCAGACCATACCCTGTCTGCGAAACGGCCGACCAGCCGAGCAGACGGCGGATATCGTCCTGCCACAGACACGCGAGATTTCCGAGCGTCATCGTCGCGG
>JBGMQU010000032.1:0-29144 GCA_048060725.1 Gemmatimonadota bacterium
AGGTTCGCCAGTGGCGTCAATAGACCCACCGTTCCCAGGAACTCGAAGCCCTTGCCGCCCGTCTCCTCGAACCCGGCCTGTGCGTTCACGGGGCCCGCCAGCGCCAGGGCGAGGGCGGCCGAAGACAGGGCCGCATGCATGCGGACGCGTCCGCTTGATGTCATCTAATCCTCACGATCGTGATTTGTGGTTCCGAGGTCTCTGACAGATGAGTCTCCGCCGGCGTTGAGGCGGTCAGCGCGAGCGCTACCGCCGTGACGCCGGGGGCAAGCGTAAAGTATCGCATCGTTGACGCCCGTACGTCGAAATCGAGGGCTACGGTTTCAGGCGTCAGCCGCGTGGGGCGCAGAGGCGACGCCTGCGGGAACAACGGCCCGGTGGCGGCGTCCTCGGCGAGAGACTCGAACACGTCGCGCGACTCCCAGGTGAGGATTCGGAACCGCTCGCCGATGCGGCCTCCGCCGAGGCCATCGGCAGCCACCGTGGCGCCGAATTCGGGAAGGAGCTCCCCCCACGGTCGAGCCGTCGCCTGCTCGATATTGGCGATCCCACGCGCGGCGCTCCGCCCGCCGGTCACGATCTGGCGAAACAGCGCCCGCTCGTCTCCCCCGGATTGATCGCCCAGCCATCGGAGGAGGAGCCAACCGAACCCGCGCATCTGAAGACCCGCGCGTCCACCGGGATCGTCGACCTCGATCGTCGGCGCCGAGGAGGGGTCGGAAAGGAACAGGCTCGCATTGAGAAAGTTCCGGACGTGGAACGATCTGAAGGCGTCGACCTCGAGCCTCGATCCGGTGACCTGGTCGTACGTCAGGGCGGCGCGGGTCGTCTGATCGACGAACTCGAGACCGGACACCTCCTCCGCGAGGCCGGAAAGCGCCTCGTCCAGCCAGACGTCTTCCGCAGCGGCGAACCCACCCTGTCCGTTCGTGATCCGCCCCTGCGCGTTGATCAGGTGCTGAAGTTCGTGCGCGGTGACCCGCCGCGCGTTGCGGATCGCGCGAGCGACCGGGATCGCAGGCCCCGCCGTTCCGTCCACATCCGGGACCGCCACGTAGAGGAACTCCCCCTCGTTGCTGGCCGGGCATCCACCGCCCGGCCCCGCCAGCCCTCCGCGGACCGCGGCGAGATCGAGCGGCAGGAAGAACCCGCCGAGCTCTCCCTGGCCGGCGCGGCTCAGGCCGTTGACCCGCGGGGTGAACAGAACGACGACTCGCCCGTTCCGATCCAGGTCCTCGTAGGCCCCGAAGTACGCGGTGTCGACGGGGGCGACGACTCCGTCCAATTCGGCGAGCAACTGGTCCCATTCCTCCGGACCGAAACCGTCCGGGGGCGCGTCCGTGTCTTCGACGAGAGCCAGGTGCTCTCCCACTGCCCGAACCACGCCGACGATCGGGGCGCCCGGCTGCGCGCAGGTAGCGGTCAGGTTCCCCTGAACCGCGAAGTTGAGCCGGAGGGTATCGCCCGGGAACGGAACGGACGTCGTGGAAGGGGTCGGGGGCGGGCCCCTCGCTGCCGCAGGCCTCCGCGATGCGATGAGGTCGCTCAATACGTTGGCGCGCAACTCCGAGTCGAGACGATATCGGGCTTGAATCTCCTGTTCGGAACCCGGATCCATCGGGCGAGGGGCCAGCGCTCTCGGTACGCTCGATGAGCCGAGGTCCGATGGCACCCGGGTAGTAAGACGGGCCGACACCGATTGGCCGACACGCCGGTCGACGCTCCCCACTTCGATCACGTACTCGGCCTGATCTTCCCCGGGGCCGAACTGTATGCAGCTGACCGCCTCGGGACCCCGGAAGGTCTCGACGCCACCGACGTCGAGACGTACGACCGGTTGGGGGGGCTCGAGCGTCAGCATCGACCCGTTGCTCGCGTCGTCGTCCACGAGCACGCGCACACCGACTTCGCGCACGGGCAGGCAGACGCCTCCAAACGTTGGAACGACGATCGTCAGCCGGGTTCCCGTGGCCGCGAGGACCCGGGCGGACGCGCCTTCGATCCGGACGTCGTTCTCGGACGCGATCGGACTGAACCCGCGGCCGTGAAGGGTGGCCTCCGTTCCCGCGACGAGCGCGCCGCCGCCCGCCACCGAGTCGAGCACGATGCGCCCCTCGAAGCTTGTCGTGGCCGTGGCCCGAAAACGGATCGTGTCGGAGAACACCCCCCGGGTCGCGAACGCCGACACCGCGTATTCGCCCGCGTCACGGCCGAGGCTGAGCAGCGTCTTCGCCGTCCCGTCGGGTCCGGTGAGCACGGAGTCCGACGTCAACACGGCCGATCGGCCGCCCGCATCGATCCTGAAGGCGATGGAGATGCCGCCCGCCGGCGATCCGGCCGGGGTCGCAACCCGAACCGTGAACGGGATCGGCAACTGGCTTCCGACCTCTGCTCGCTGCTCGTTGCCCTCGGAGAGCTGAAGCAGCACGGAGTCGGCCGCTTCGGCGACGACCAGAAAGTCCACGCCCTCGAGGTTGGGGGAACTCGGAACATCGGCCCGGATGGTCGCATCGCCCGGCGATCCGGACGCCTCGTAGGTCGACTCGGCGACGCCCTCGAAGTCGGAAACCGCGACCGCCGGCGCCACCGCGCCGGGTCCCTTCGTCACGGTGAATCGCACGGGCGACCCCTCGACGGGGTTCCCCAGCGCGTCCTCCACCCGGACCGCGAGCGGAGGATTGGTCGACTCCCCCGTTACGACGGTATCGACGAGCGTCGACAGCACCACCAGCCGCGTGGGAGGCGATCCTGGCTCCGTCCCGGCGTCGCCACACGCGGCGGCGAGGCCGAGAAGACCGAGCCCCAGCAGTCTCGCGATTCCCGCGCGCCCCGTCATCGGTGCTCGGTCTTCCAGAAGGCGACACCGCCCGCCTGCTTCCCGACGTCGACCGATGCGACGAGCTCGCCGCCCTCGAGGTCGATCACGTCGACCGTTCCCGGCTCGCCGCCGATCCCTTCCACCGTGACGAACGCGAATCTGGAATCCGGACTGATCGCGATCCCGTGCGGGAGCCGTCGGGTGTTTTCGACGCGGGCCGTCTCGGTACCGGATTCCAGATCCCAAACCCCGGTGGCCTGTCCCCCCTTGTAGGTCACGACGAGGAGTCGGCCGTCGGGGGTGACGTCGATGTTGTACGGCCCCGCCCCGGTCTTGAAACGTCGTGTGACGGTCCAGTCGGCGGCGTCGATCTCGAGCACTTCCGCGTGCTTGTTGCAGGCCACGTAGATTCGGTCACCCGAAACGCTCGGGTGTGCCCACGTCGGGCCGCATACGGGCGCGTCGTTCATGTCGCTCGGCCCCGACGTCCGGTCAGCCGGCCAGGCGCGCTCGTTACCGGGCTCCAGGTACATCCGGCGGCGTACCTCGAGCCGATGCGCGTCGATCTCGACCAGCATGTCGTCCATCATGCAGGCGGAGTAGTGTTTCGACCCGTCGCTCGTCAGCCTCGAACCGTGCGGCATCGTACACGTTTCGATCCTGGCGATCTCGAGCATCGTCTCGACGTCCACTACCGAAACCGAACTCGGCAGGTGCTCGCCATGGAGGTTGAAGTTCACGGCGAACAGGAGGCCCGCTCGAGTCACCTGCATGGTTGCCGGGAAAAGGCCGAGCGACGTGATGGCTTCCGGACGGTTCGTGTCGGTGGAGTAGGCCACGACCGCGCCATAGGGATTCCCGTGAGCCAGCGTCAGATACCATCGCTCACCGCCGGGATCCACGGCGAGCCCGTGGGGGCCGTCGATCTCCGTCGGGAAACGGCCGACCGGAATTGAGTCGAGCAGCGAGGCCGAGCGCCCGTCGAAGCGCACGAGATCGACGCGATCATCCGACTCCGCCGCCACGTACACGTAGTACGCGACCGCGGGTCGGACGTCCTGCGCCATCAGGGTGACAGGCGCCGCCATCACCAACGCCGCTCCGAGTGGGACCGCCAGGCCCCGAACGGACGCACTCGTTCTCGATCGCATGTCAGGTTTCACGCCACGCGTCCTCCTGCGCCCGCCGCCCCGCGCCGATCACGCGAGACGCGAGAGGGGGTTTGCCAGACAAAACCGAGACAGAATAGGCTCTTCGCCCATACCGGGACACCTCGACCAGACGCTCGATAGGACACCCGAATCGATGGTGTCGTTGTACCCCGATGCTCCGGGTTCGAGCCGGCGGATCAGCGTCCCGCGGCGGTTCCACCGTCGCCGACGGCGACGTCGATGTGGGCGGCCAGCAGGGCGAGCCGGAAGTCGTCGGGCGGGCGTTTCGTCAGGGGAGCGAGAAGTTCAAGGATGTCACGGGCCCGCTCTGGCCGGCCGGTTTCGAGAAGCGAAACAACGGTTCCGTCGAGCACTGTGGCGATGTCGAGGGCGTCAGTGAGGCGAGCCCCAGCGGCCTCTCCGCGAGTCGCACCGCCCCGTCCGGCCATCACGTCCGCCACCACTGCGTCGCTAGCACCGGCCGCGAGTTCGAAGTCCCACGAGGCCAGCCCCTCGAGGAAATCGACGATCGCCACCACGCCGGGCGGGACGTCACCGCCGGCCAACTGCTCGCGGACCTGCAGATAGAAAAGGCGATCGGCAAAGCCCGCCGTGCCGGCATGAAGGACCCGCTCGGTCACGACGAACGCCTCGACCCACCGCGCCCAGGCCGCGTCACTCTCGCCGGTGGGTGGAGAGTTGATCCGGGCGAAGCCGGTCAACGCGGCACGAACGGCTGGCCGCGCGTCTCGTGGAACCTCGTACCGCGGGTCCGACAAACGCATCCGCGCGCTGAGCCCGTGGGCGCGGGCAGCGAGAGGAGCGAGCCCGAGAATCGGCGTCTCGACCGACCTGCCCGGTTGCCGCCTCCACCCTCCGAGCGCAGCCGCGATCTGGAAGCGATCCTCCGCGAGACCGTAAAACCCCTGGCTGAACGCATCGGTGAATCGAGCTCGCTCGGCGCGCGTGTCGAGGATCGGACGGTAGTCGGAGTTCGGATCCGTCCACCGCGAGAAGAGCGCGGCGACATCGCCGCGCTCGAACAGCTTGAGCCCCTCGAGATGATCCGGCCGAAGGCGGGGGAAGTGTCGCGTCTCGTGGAGGAGGGTCCGGCCGTCCAGGTGGCTCCAATCCGGCGAAGGCAGCCGGTTCGACGTGCCTGCCACGATCATCATGTCGCCGTCGCCGACGAGATAGGCGGCATACGAGGGGAACACCTCGTGAATCGCGGCCACCATGCTCCCCACCAGCCGATCGTCGATCTCGTAGAGGTGGATCCATTGCGCGAACACACCCGACGGCGACAGGCGGTCACGAACCTTCCGGTAGAACTCCACTGTAAAGAGACTGGAGACACCGCTCACCCACGGATTCGAAGGTTCCGAAAGGATGATGTCGTAGGGCTGGCCGCCCTGCGCGAGGAAAGCTCGCGCGTCGGCGATCGCGATCCGGGAGCGGTCGTCATCGAAGACCAGGCGGTTCGCCGGGTAGAACAGCATCGAGGCGTCGACGATCCGCGGCTCGATCTCGATCGTGACGAGCGAGTCGAGATCGGGATCGGTGAGAAGAAAGTGTCCCGATACGCCCGACCCGTGTCCGATAACGGCGGCCCGACGTGCGGTGGGTGCGTATGCCAGACTGATCAACGACATGAGCATCTGCGTCGACTCGTCCTGCTGGGCGATCGGTTGTGGGTCGCCGCCCGACTCGACCGCCGAAATCCAGCGCGTGGTGAGCGAGGCATCCGGCTTGCCGTTCGACGTGAGAACGACGAGACCATCCGTGCCGGTGCGATGCACGCCGACGGTCGCCGTCCGTCCGTCCGCGTAGTAAAGGACCTGGAGCGTCGCGGGGTCGACCGTGCCGTATCGAAAGACTCCGCTGGTCAGCATCGCCTGATCCAGATGAACCCCCGTCATCGCCAGCGCGACGACGCCCACAGTGAGGGCGCCGGCGCCAACGGGTGGCCCGTACCTCTCGAGGCCCCCGGGCCCTGCGGCTCGAGTGGACCGGCGGGCGTCGGCATCCCACCCCAGCAGCATCACGCCCAGGGCCATGTCGAGCAGGGCGCCCGCGACCAGTATTCCCTTCAGCCCGAGCAAGGGCAGGCCGACGAGACCCGCGAGCATCACGCCGACGATCGCCCCCGCCGTGTTGACCCCGTACACGAGCCCGATCGCCCGCTCGCCAGATCGGGCGCGGATCATCGTCGACGTGATCAACGGGAGGGTCATTCCGGCCAGGGTCGTCGCCGGCAGCATCACCGCGATGGCGATGGCGAAACGGGCCACGTTGAACCCGCGGTAGCCGGCGGCCGTGTCGGGCAGCACGGCGAGGAGGTTGCCGATCCAGCCGAACGAGGCGGCGTACACGGGAAGCGTGGCGAGTGCGAGCGCGCCCATCAACCATTGGATTCGGCCCAGCGTGCGAAGCGGTCGCGGACTCGAGTCCGCGGCGCGCCGAATCAAGAACGCGCCGATCGCCAACCCCAGGATGAACGCGGAGAGCATGATCTCGAACGCGTGCGTAGCACTCCCCATGACGAGCGATAGCATGCGGATCCACCCGATCTGGTACCCGAAGGAGGCGATCGCGGTGAGCGCGGCCGTTCCGAGGAGCAGGCCCCGGAGGTTTCGCGAGGGATCGACGTCGGTGAGGGGCGCCGGCCCGGTGTCGTCGGCTGTGTCCGCGTCCGCCAGAAACGCGACGGGTGGCGTCATGCGCCGGGCCGTTTCCGCTCCTCCCGCGGCGAGCAGGTTCAGCAGGACGGCCACGGCGAGCGTCCCGGGCAGTCCGATGGCGGGTATGAGCCCGAAGCCTGCCACCAGGACGAAGACGGCGCCCCCCAGGCTGTTGAGGCAGTACAACGATCCGATGACCCGGCCGGGGCTCCCGCCACTCAGGCGGGTTACACCCGCAGCCATCAACGGGAACGTCGTCCCCAGCGCCACTGCCGGGACAAAAACGAGCAGCGAGGCGATCACCCACTCGAGGCTCGATACGAGCGCAGCGGAGCTCAGGGAAGGGAACAGCACGGAGTACGCCGCCCCGGTGACCCCCTCGAATACGAAGTGGAAGCCGAGTCCCATCACCGCGATCACGACTTCAGCCAGGGCGTAGGCGCGCAGCGGCCGCCGGATGCGCTCGGAGACGCGTCCGACGAGGACCGACCCGAGCGCCAATCCGCCGAGGAACATCCCGATTACGAGGATCTGCGCTTCGGCGCTGTGTCCGACGAACAGGGCGAGATAGCGCGTCCACACCACCTCGTACACGAGACCGGCGGCTCCGGACAGGAAAAACGCGATGTAAAGGATCGTGCGCTGCATCGTCGCAGAATCCCCCATGATTCAGTCGTAAATCCGTGAATCGAACGTACTTACGGGACCTCCGTGCAAGATTGGTCCCTCAAGAAGGGTGTTGACGGGGTGGACAGACCGACGCGCGGGCGCACCTTATCTGTGACCGACGGGCCCGTTTCATCGTGTAACAGGTACACCGGGTGTTTTTGTCCCGTCCCACACAGCGCGACGTCGAGGATTCATGAGGCGGACCCCCAATCCGTCTACCAGAAGTGTACTGATCGCGTTCGGCCTGCTGGCCGTCGCCCGGCCAACGCTCGCCCAGGATCCAACACCGGAACAAACCGCAGAGATGGGCCTCGCGGCCTGCGCCGTACCGGGCGAGACTCTCGACGGCGTGGTGATCGACCGCGCCACTCGCGTCCCGCTGGCCGGTGCTCAGGTGTTGATCTCGAGTTCCGGCGAGACCCGGATGACGGCGGCGAACTCGCGAGGACGGTTTCGCTTCTGCGGGGTGCCGGCGTCGAGCCGGGTGGAGCTCGCGGCGACGCACTCCGCCGTTCGCGGCGGCTCCCGATTCGCTACCGGTGGGAACGGGGGACGGCCGGTCACGCTCATCGTAGATCTCGGCGAGCCCGCCCCGGTTTCGGTCATGGTCACCGACAGAGAGACCGGTGAGCCCGTGGACGGCGTCACCGTCCGCCTGCAGCCGGGCCCCATCAGTGCGGTGACGAACGAGGCCGGCCGCGCCGGACTCGGCCAAGTCCCGCCGGGCGACTACCGCCTGCTGGCCGACCACCTGGCGTTCGCCTCCTTCGACGCGGCGGTGTTCGTCGTGCCGGCCGAATCCCGCCGGTTCGATGTGGCCATCGAGCCGCGCGCCATCGCCCTCGACCCGCTCAACGTCGAGATCGAAGCCGGAGAGTGCGCCAAACCCGGGTACACCTCGTTGAGCGGGCGGGTGATCGATCGACGCACGAAGATCCGCCTTCCGGAGGCGCTCGTCTCGGCGAGTCGTTACGCGGGAGACGAGGGGTTCGTGGGCCGGCGCGCGGAGACCGATGAGGACGGGGTGTTCATCATCTGCGGGATGCCGATCGACGAGCGTGTGCGCCTGCAGGCCCGAATGGGGTCGCGTAGCAGCAACGCGAAATTCATGACCGCGGCGCGGGGAGGCGAGGGAATCGTGCTCGAAATCGACCACGGCGAGCCCGGGTTCGTCGTGCTGTTCGTCACGGACGCGTCGACCGGCCGCCCGGTCGAGGGGGCGATGATCCGCCTGCGGCCGCTGCCACTCGGGGGCGTCACGAGCGCCCGGGGGCGCGCGGGGTTCAGAGAGGTCCCTCCCGGCGAATACGAGGTCCGTGTCGACCACTTCGCGTACGCATCGTTCGACGGGATCTTGAAGGTGGGGAACATGGCGGCAGAGGAGTTCGCGATCCCTCTCCAGCCCACGGCGATCGCGGTCGAGCCGCTCGAGGTGAAGATCACCGGGCGCGACCCGTACCTGCTGGGTCTCGGGTTCTACGACCGGATGGCGACGGTGGAAGAAGGGAGGTTCTACGACTACTGGGACGTGGAATCCTACTACACCCTCGGCACCTTCGTTCAGTACAAAGACTTCATGCTGACCGATGTCGACTACATAATTACGTTCGTGAACGGTCGGCCGTTCGATCGCCTCGGGTATCTGAGCCTCAACGAGATCCCGTTCGGCAAGATCAGAGGTGTCGAGATGATCCCTTGTACCGACTTGCCGCCGGATCTGTCGAGGTGGGTGGACCTGTTCGATGTGCTCGCGGCGAGACAACGAGCCGGGTATTTCGGGTGCTGGGCTCGCCTGATCTGGCGAGGGGAACGCCGCGTCCGCGCCGAGCGCGAGAAGCCGACCGGCCGCTGTGCGACCGAGCGGAAGGCGGAGCTCGAATGCGCGAAGGAGGGCTCGGGGGGGAGCGGCGACGACGGTTGACCGCGCGGACAAGCGAACCCAGTCTCGCCGCTGTACCTTCCGCCAAAATCGGAGTACGGAGGGAGACGAGGTCGCGGGCGGGCGCTCCGGCGCGCCGTTCGAGGAAAGTCCGGGCTCCATAGGGCACGGTGCCGGGTAACCCCCGGGCGTCGCGAGGCGATGGAAAGTGCCACAGAGAGTAGACCGCCGATGGCGGCTTCGGCCGCACAGGTAAGGGTGAAAGGGTGGGGTAAGAGCCCACCGCGTCTTCTGGTAACAGAGACGGCACGGCAAACCCCGCCGGGAGCAAGGCCAAGCAGGAGCGATGCGGCGGCCCGCCGCGTTCGAGTTCCGGGTAGGCTGCATGAGGCCTCGGGAGACCGACGGTCCCAGATAGATGACCTCGCCGATGAGTTCGCTCGTCGGTTACAGAACCCGGCTTATCTCCCTCCGTATTCTTCTGGCCTTCGCAGTGATTCCTGCGGGTCGCTCGTGACCGGCGTCTCATCGGCGCTGCGCGACCGGCGAACATCCAACAGGAAGCGAGCACGGTGACGGACGTAGCGGCGGTGAAGTTCGCGCTCGACGAACACGAACTCGACAACGGACTCCGCGTCATCCTTCAACAGGATCGCGTGGCGCCCCTGGTCACGACCCACGTCATGTACCACGTGGGCTCGAAGAACGAGCGGAAGGGGCGCACCGGCTTCGCGCACCTCTTCGAGCACCTGCTCTTCCAGGGATCCGAGCACATCCCGCGGGAGGGGCACTTCAAGTACATCCAGGATGCGGGCGGAACGCTGAACGGCTCCACGTGGTTCGACCGCACCAACTACTTCGAGACCGTCCCGTCGAACGACCTCGATCTGGCCCTGTGGCTCGAGTCGGACCGGATGGGCTTCTTCAAGCCCGGCATCACGTCGGAGAAGATGGAGAACCAGCGCGAGGTCGTGAAGAACGAACGCCTCCAGTCTTATGAGAACCGGCCGTACGGCCTCGCGTTCGAGACGGTGCTCGATGTCGCGTATCCGGAGGGACACCCCTACCGGCACCCGACGATCGGCTATATGGAGGACATCGACGCGGCGAGTCTGGAGGACGTGCACGACTTCTTCGATCTGCACTACGGACCGAACAACGCCACGCTGGTCCTCGTCGGAGATTTCGAGGTCGGAGACGCGCTGCGACGGATCGAGCGCTGGTTCGGCGAGATCCCATCGCGGCCCGTTCCCGAGCGGCCGACCGTCCCATCGCCGCTCGGTCGTGGCGAACTCCGCAAAGTGCTCGAAGATCGAGTACAGGTGCCGCGCGTCTACCTGATGTATCACGCGCCGTCGTTCAACGACCCCGGGTTCGAGGCCACCGACGTCCTGACGTTTCTCCTCTCCGATGGAAACAGTTCGCGGCTCCAGAAGGCACTCGTGTACGAGAAGCAGGTCGCGGCGGACGTGTCGGCCTTTACCTGGCCGATCGAGGATGTCGGGATGTGCTTCTTCGTCGCGACTGCGCGCCCCGGCGTGAGCGCGGAAGACCTCGAGGCCTCGGTTCGGGAGGTGCTGGACGAACTCCTCGAGACGGGTGTGACCGAAGACGAACTCGCGGGCGCGCAGAATCGAGCCCGCCGGGCACTCGTGGGGCAGTTGAACGCGTTTTCCGACCGGGCGGACGCGATCGCGCACGCGGCGGTCCTTCGGGGGGACCCGTCCTACGTGAACGACTCGTTCGGGTTGTACGCGGGGCTCGACCACGAAGCTGTCGAGTCGGTGGCGCAGCAGGTCCTGCGAGCCGATCGCCTCACTTCGGTGCACGTCGTCCCGGAAAGAGGGGCGTCGTGAGCGGGGTCGATCGTTCTCTGCGTCCGGAGGCCGGTCCGCCACGGCCGCTCGTCCTGCCCGAATTCGATACGCTCGACGACACCGGCGAACTGGAGGTTCGATTCGCTCACCGGCCCGGCGTGCCGGAAGTCTCTCTCCAGCTCGTCATGGAGGCCGGAGCGGGGGCGGAGCCGTCGGCACAGGCGGGCCTCGCCGGCCTCGCCGCGCGGCTGCTGACGGACGGCACGGCGGATCGCGACTCGATCGAGATGGCGCGCTGGCTCGACCGACTGGGCATCGGCTTCGACGCCTCCGCAGGCTACGCGGTCGCGACTGTCTCGATCCACACGCTGAGCGATGTGACCGACGAGGCGATCGAGTTCCTGGCGATGGCGGTACGCGGGCCGACGTTTCCGGATCATGAAGTCGAGCGGGTTCGCGGCGAACGACTGGACGAGATCGACCGGCAGACAGACGAGCCGTCGATCGTTGCCGGTCACGCCCTGATCGAGGCGCTTTACGGGACGGGCCTCTACGGTCGTCCGACCGGCGGGACGCGTCCGAGCGTGGAGTCGATCACGCCCGCGCATCTGCGGGACTTCCACTCCGCCCGATATCGGCCCGGCAACGCCGTGTTGCTCGCCGCGGGCGACGTAGCTCCGGAGCGGCTCGCCGGGGCCGTCCGCCGCCATCTGGGCGGATGGGCCGGCCCGGCCGAACGGCCTGCGCCCCCTCCCACGCCGGAGACTCCGGACCCGCGCGTTATTCTGATCGACCGGCCCGACAGCGCTCAGGCCGAGATTCGAGTGGCGACCATCGGCGTGCCCTACGGCACGGATGACTACTACGCGATCGTTCTGGCGAACGCGGTCCTCGGAGGCCTGTTCAACTCGCGGATCAACATGAATCTGCGCGAGGACAAGGGGTGGACGTACGGCGCCCGATCGGGCTTCAGTTTCCGCCGCGGTGCCGGTCCGTTCGTTGCTCAGACGGCGGTGGAAACCGCCGTCACCGCCGACGCGTTCGGCGAGATTCTCGACGAGATCGAGAGGATGCGACAGGATCTCGTGACGGACGAAGAACTCGAACTCGCGAAGCACGCGCTCACGCTCTCGCTCCCGCTGCAGTTCGAGACGGCGGCGCATGTCACCCGAAGAATCAGCCGGCAGCACATCTACGACCTGCCGGACGACTACTGGACCGCGTACCGCGATCGTATCGAGGGCGTGTCGCCGGACCAGGTGCGCGACGTGTGCGTGTCGTATCTGGGCCGCGAGCGCCTGACACTTTTTGCCGTTACAGACGCCGACCAGACGGAGGCGGGTCTCGCACGGTTCGGAAACGTCGAGCGGCGGACGGTCACCCGGCCCGGCGAATGACGGCGCCGGACGCTCGGGCCCCGGAGACCCCGGGACGCGTCGACGGCAGGCGCGTATACAGCGGTCGTGTCATCGACGTGGATCTCGACCGGGTCCGGTTCCCCGACGGCTCGATCGGCGAACTCGAGCTGATCCGGCACCCTGGCGCCGCAGCGGTCGTGGCCGTGAAGCCGTCCCCGGCGGGCCCCGGACAACCCATCGTCGTTCTGATCCGTCAATACAGGTACGCGGCAGATGGATTCGTGTGGGAGGTCCCTGCGGGGAAGCTCGATCCGGGAGAAGCACCGGACGTATGCGCACGGCGAGAGCTGGAGGAAGAGACGGGGTACCGGGCCGGCCGGCTGGTGCATCTGTCCACCATCCACACGACGCCGGGTTTCACAGACGAGGTCATCCACCTGTTTCTGGCAATGGAGCTGGGGGTGGGGACGATGAGTCACGAGCCCAGCGAGTTCATCGAACTGCACGAGTTACCGTTGGCGGACGCCATCGAGATGATCGACAGGGGCGAAATCACGGACGCCAAGTCGATCTGCGCGTTGACGCTCGCCGCGAGGGAGGTTGCCGGTAAGTAGCGGATACCACGCTGTGACAATTTCCCTCGCTTGGACGTCTTATGGGTGTAGAATCGATTCGGAGCGCCGAATCGACTTCGCGACTCGCTGGAAGGAGCGATCATGACCAGGCAATCGAGCCTCGACGGAGCTCGCAAAGAGCGTGAGGTGTCGTCGCCGTCGATCGTGAAGACCGGACGCGCGCAGCTGCGGGAACTGGGCGACTCGGAGTTGGTGGCGTCTTACCTGGGGGGCGAGCGGTTCGCGTTTCACGAGCTGGTGGAGCGTTATCAGGACCGCCTCCTGAACTTCATCTATCGTACGATCGGCGATCGGGACCGGGCAGAGGATCTGGTGCAGGAGACGTTTGTCCGCGTGTACCGGCACCTGCACCGGTTCGATCAGACCAAGAAGTTCTCGACGTGGGCGTACACGATCGCCAGCAATCTCGCGAAGAACGAGTTGCGGAATCGGTCGAGAAACCCGCTTGTCCTGTTCCAGGCGATCAAGAAGAATTGGGATGCGGATCACCGTCCGTTGGAGTTCGAGGACTCCACGTACGCGCCGGACGACCTGTACCGAAAACGTCATCTTCGCGAGACCGTGGAGGCGGCGGTCGCGGAACTGCCCGAGCACCATCGGGTGGTGTTCGTGCTGCGCGAGCTCGAAGGAAAGACCTACGAGGAAATCTCCGACATCACGGGGGTCACGCTCGGTACGGTCAAATCGCGTCTCAACCGCGCGCGAAACAGGTTCGCCCAGATCATTGCGCCGATGCTCGACTAAAGTGTAAAGGGCAGGCGGTCGTGGTGGGCAGGATCGTCGTTCCCGGGATCTTCCCTTGCACGAACGACGAAGAGTGGGAACCCTTTTTCCGGCCGAGAGTATAGTCTGCCGGTCAGAGTGCTCCATCCGGGTGGGGTAACGTGACCCGATCCGACGCCGGGGAGACGGACAAGACGTACGATGCGTTGCCACGACTTCATAGAACGGTATTCCGAGTTCCGGGACGGCTTCGTCACCGACGAAGACCGTGCGGAGTGCGAGCGGCATCTCGCAGAATGTGCGAACTGCCGACGATATGATCGGGCCGTCGACGAGGGTGTGACGCTCTACGATGCGCTACCCGGGGCAAGCCCGTCTCACGATTTCTTTCCGCGGCTGCAGCACCGCATCTATCACCTGGAAGACGCCGCGCGTCTGACGACCAGGCGAGCGGTGGGGAGCGCTGCGCTGGTCGCGGTGGCGGGAGTCGGTCTTCTGGCCGTTACCTGGTTGCCGTTCGCCACCCGGTTGTCCGTCGAGGTGCAGCTTCCGCCGGTCGCCGTCGAAGCGCCGTCCCCGGATCCGGCGGCTCGATCCGACAATGTTTTCGAGGCCAGACAGCGCTTCCCCGACGCCACCTTCTTCCTGCCCTTTTACCCCTCGCTCGACGAGTCCTCCGATCTGTTCACGACCTACTCTCTGAGCGTCGGGGGTGCGTGGCCGGAAGCCTCGGGGGCCCCGATGAGCGGCCAACTCGACTCCGCGCGCTGACACCCTCCGACACCGCGGAAACGCAGCTCAGGCACGCGCTCGACGGCGCCTCGCTCTCCGGAGCGTATTTCTTCCACGGGAATGCGACTCGCCTGAGAGACGACGCGGCGCGCGCCCTCGTGGAAGCGGCGCTGGATCCCGCGACCCGCGATTTCAACTTCGATCGATTCCAGTCGGACGACGTCGATCCGGAGGAACTCGCCGCGACGCTGGCGATGCCCCCGATGATGGCCCGGCGAAGGGTAGTGTGGCTCCTCGACGTGCAGAAGCTCACGCCGACGTGCCGCAAGGTCGTGCTCGCGGCGACGGAGCGGGTGCCCGATGATCTCGCGCTAGTCCTCACCGGCACCATCCCCAAGGGCTCGAAGGCGGCGTTTTATCGGGATCTGAAAGGGCGGTGCAAGACGTTCGAGTGGAACTCGCCTCGCGAAGCGGAACTGCCGGGCTGGATACTCGAGCGTGCGCGCGGCCACTGGCGACTGAAGATGCAGCCAGCGGCGGCGAAGGCCCTCGCCGCGGCGATCGGTACAGACATCTCCCGTCTCGACGCTGAGCTCGAGAAGCTGGCCGGCATCGACGTGCCGGAGATCACCGAGCAGGTCGTGGACGACCTGATTCCCCGGACCCGCCGAGTCGATCGTTGGACCTGGCTCGATATCGTCACCGATCGCGACTATGCTCGTGCCTTGCGCGAACTCGACGACGTTCTCACATCCGAGTCGGGAGTTGGTCTGATCGCCGGTCTCGTCGAGCAGCACCTGTTTGTGGGACTGGCGGTCGAGGGCGGGGTCGGGCGCGTGAAGAAGACGCTTTCCGAGACCGGGCGCGGGTACCTCTCGTGGAAGGCGAACATCTATGGCAGACAGGCCGGGGCATGGCGCGTTCCCGAGATCGACCGGACCATCCGGCACCTTCACCGGGCCGATCGGCTTCTCAAGTCCGGGGGCAAGGACCGGCCCGTTCTGGCCGAGTTGTTACTGACCCTGGAACGGGAGCGGCGCGACCGGACATGAGATGGCGGGTGGCGGTGGCGGTACCGGCGGTCACGCTGGGGTGTGCCGTGGGAGGCGCGCTCAGCGCCCAGCCGGCCGGCCCGGCGGATCTCGGGCAGCTCGAGGCGGCCATCGATGCCGGGTCACTCGACGGGGTGCGCGCCCGTCTCGACTCGTGGTTGGCCGATGCGGCCGACGCGTCTCCGGAAGACATGGGGCGGGCGCGCTTTCTTCGGGCGCGCCTGATGAGCGACCCCGACTCCGCACGCGACGAGTACCTCGCGGTCGCTCTCGACGCGCGCTCTTCCTACGGGGCCCCCTCGTGGCTTCGCCTCGCCCATCTCGATCTCGCGCGTGGGCAGACTGGCCGGGCGGTGGAAGACCTCGAACGCCTGCGGGCCGACTATCCGCGTTCCGCCGTCGTGCCGGCTTCCTGGTACTGGACGGCCCGCGCGCTCGAGTCGGGCGGCGAACTCGAGGACGCCTGTTCTGCGTTCGACCGGGCGTTGAACGAAGCGAGTGCGTCGGGCGATGCGATGACCGGTGAGCGTGCGATGGCCGCCCGCCGGGCCTGCGATCCGGGCGGGTTGAGGTTCACGCTCCAGATCGGGGCGTTTTCGGGAGAGAGCGCGGCCCGGTCGCTCTCGACGACGGCCCTCGCGCTCGGTTTTCCCACCCGAATCGTGCGGGAGAACGACCTCAAGAAGGTTCGGGTCGGACGTTTCGGCAGCCCGGACGCCGCGCGGGTGCTCGAGAAACGGTTGCGCGAGGACGGGTTCACGGTGGTCATCGTCGCGGTCGGGTCGTGAGCTCGAAGTCGAAGCCGGCCGCCCGTGGCCGCAAGCACACGCCGCTCATCGAACAGTACCTCGAGGTCAAGTCGAGGCATCCCGATTCGCTCCTGTTCTTCAGGGTCGGCGACTTCTACGAGATGTTCTTCGAGGACGCCGAGGAGGGCAGCGGCATCCTCGGCATCACCCTGACTTCCCGAAACAACGGGGGAATGAAGGACGTGCCGCTCGCCGGCGTTCCGGTGAAGGCGGCGAGCGAATACGTGTCACGCCTTCTCCGCGCCGGCCGCCGCGTCGCCATCTGCGAGCAACTCGAGGACACGGCGGACGCGGACGGGATCGTTCACCGCGACGTGGTCGAGGTGATCACGCCCGGCACGGTTCTCGAAGACACCCTGCTGCGAGAGAACCGCAACAACTATGTAGTCTCCGTCGCGGGAGGGGGGCCGTTCGGGCTGGCCGCGATCGACCTTTCGACCGGTGAGTTCGAGCTCAGGGCGATCGAAGACCCCACCGCTCTGCTTGACGAGCTCGGACGTCTCGAGCCCGCCGAGATGGTGGTTCCGGACGGCAGGCAGCCCTTCACGGGGGCGTGGTTGGTCACGACCCGGCCCGATTGGCGCTTCGATGCGACGCTCGGGGAAGAGCGCTTGAGGGAACGCTTCGGCGTTCGAACCACCGCCGGATTCGGACTCTCTGCCGAAGGTGACGCCCGACTGTTGGCGGCGGCCGGGGCGTTGCTCTCGTACCTCGATGAAGTTCGCCCGGCGGGTATCGAGCACCTGAATCCGCCCCGAGTGGACAGGGCGGGCCGCGTCATGTACCTCGATGCGATGACGCGGCGGAACCTCGAACTGGTCGAGCCTCTTCGCGCCGGCGAGGGAACGTCGCTATTGGCTCTGCTCGACCGAACGCGAACCGCCATGGGCGCACGCCTGTTGAGGCGGCGGGTCCTGAGGCCGTTGGTCGACCGCGCCGCCATCGAAGCTCGGCTCGACGCGGTCGCGGAGTTGGTCGTGTCGGATGGCGCCCGCCGCGAGATCCGCGAGCGGCTTTCCGTCGTGCGCGACCTCGAGCGCCTGGCGGCGAGGATCTCCACCGGCAGCGCGAATCCACGTGAATTGTTGGGTCTCGCGCGCTCCCTCGACGCGCTCCCCGGGGTGGAGTCGGCGCTCGAGGGGCGCGAGTCATCTACGCTGGTCGAGCTCCACGATGGGTTCGATGCGCTCGCGGATCTTCGCGATCGAATCGACGATGCCATCGATCCCGAATCGCCGATGGCCCTGAAGGACGGTGGGGTCATCCGTCGTGGGTTCTCACCAGAGCTGGACGAGTTGCGCGGGCTGCGCGAGAACGCTGTCGAGTTCATCGCCGGCATGCAGGTGCGGGAGCGTGAGCGCACCGGGATCGACAGCCTCAAAGTCGGGTTCAACAGGGTGTTCGGGTATTACCTGGAAGTCACGAAAGCGAAAACGCACCGTGTTCCCGACGACTACACTCGGAAGCAGACGCTCACGAATGCCGAGCGATACGTCACTCCGGAGCTCAAGGACTGGGAGGCGAAGGTGCTCGGCGCCGAAGACGAGATCGGCCGTCTCGAGACGCGCCTTTTCCAGACGCTGCGTCAGGACGTGGCGGGTGAAGTGGGGCGCATCCAGAGGACGGCGCGCCGCGTCGCGGAGATCGACGTTCTCGCCGGTCTCGCGGACGTGGCTCACCGCGAAGACTACGTTCGTCCGGAGATCGTGGACGCGCCCGATCTCGATATCGAGGACGGACGCCATCCCGTCGTCGAGGCGACCGTGGCGCGGGATACGTTCGTTCCCAACGACGTCCGGTTGGGCGAGGATCTGGGGGTCATGGTCGTGACCGGACCCAATATGGCCGGGAAGTCGACCGTCCTCCGTCAGGTGGGGCTGATCGTGCTCATGGCGCAGATGGGCTCGTTCGTTCCGGCGCGTCGGCTTCGCTTCGGGCTCTGCGACCGGGTGTTCACTCGCGTGGGGGCCAGTGACAATCTCGCCTCGGGCATGAGCACCTTCATGGTCGAGATGACGGAGACGGCCACGATTCTCAACGGGGCAACCGACCGCAGCCTGGTGCTGCTGGACGAGATCGGTCGCGGGACCTCTACGTACGACGGCGTGTCGATCGCATGGGCGGTGACCGAACGGCTCCACGAGCTTCGCGCCAGGACCGTGTTCGCCACGCACTATCATGAACTCGTCGGTCTCGCCGACACCCTCGACCGGGCGGGCGCCTTCAATGTCGCCGTAAAGGAATGCGGGAGCGACATCGTGTTCCTCCACCGACTGGAGGCCGGCGGGTCGGACCGTTCCTATGGGGTGCATGTGGCACGACTCGCCGGACTGCCGTCGGATGTCGTTGGGCGAGCCGCGCGGATTCTCCGTGAACTGGAGGCGGGACCGTGGGGCGTCGGTGGACGCGGGGCCGGGTTGGCCGAACGCGCACGCGACCAACTGAGCTTGTTCGTCGGCGGGGTCCGCGACGAACCGGGGGGGGCGCCGGCCTCGCTGTCGCCCGCGGCCGAGGCGGTATTCGCCCGGCTCGCGGAGCTCGACGTCGACGGCATGACGCCGCTCGAAGCGCTGAACGCGCTGGCCGAGCTGCAGGCGATGCGAAATGGTTGAGCGCGCTCGGGTCGACCGCTCAGTGGGCGCGACGTTCTTGCTTGCCGCTCTGTCGATGGGCTGCACGGAGACGGTGAGACCCGTGCTCGGCGGGTTGAAGATCGGACCCGCGGCGGACGGACCGTTCGTCATGCCCGTACTCGAGAACGATCGGCCACCGTTCGAGTATCCCCGGGCGGCCTGGCTGCGGGGCGTCGGTGGGGAGACCATCCTGCGTATCCACATTGCCAGTAACGGGGCGGTCGACACGGTCGCCGTCGCCGAGTCTTCGGGAGACCAGGCCCTCGACTCGGCCGCGGTCGCCGGGGCCCATCTCCTGCGGTATCGTCCGGCGAAGAGAGGCGAGGAGCTGGTGTCGGTGTGGGCGTATCTTCCGGTGCGATATCCGATGCCGACGCCTGCGAAGCGCGCCGACGGAGGGGTTCGATGAGCGAGGGTCGCCGACCGCGCGTTGCGGTTCTGTTTGGTGGCGAGTCGCCGGAGCACGAAGTCTCGCTCCAGTCGGCGAAGAACGTCATCGACGCGATCGATCCCGAGAAGTGGGACGTCGCCCTCATCGGCATCGACCGGGCCGGTCGGTGGCACACGGCCGACGCTTCGCGTTTTCTTCTCGACAGTTCGGATCCGCGCCGCATCCGACTCGGGGCGGCGGATCGGGCCGTCGCACTCGTCCCCGGCGCGGATTCGGAGATCGTGGTTCTCGACGACGGGACGCCACTCCCTGCCGTCGACGTCGTCTTCCCCGTCCTGCATGGACCGCTCGGCGAGGACGGTACCGTCCAGGGCCTGCTCCGGTTGGCTCACGTACCCTTCGTGGGTCCGGGCGTTCTCGGGTCGGCGATCGGGATGGACAAGGATGTCGCCAAACGCCTGCTTCGCGACGCGGGCATCGCGGTCGCCCCGTTCGTCACCGTCGGCCGACGCGACCTGGCGCCGACCTGGGAAGACCTGGTGGAGGAACTCGGAGCTCCGGTATTCGTCAAACCAGCGAACATGGGATCGTCGGTCGGAGTGACTCGAGCGGGCGATGGCCGCGAATACGTGAAGGCCCTCGATACGGCATTCTCCTATGATTCGAAAGTACTTCTGGAGCAGACGATCGTCGGACGGGAGATCGAATGTGCCGTTCTCGGGAACGAACGTCCGGAGGCGTCACTGCCGGGCGAGATCATGCCGAGACACGACTTCTACTCGTATGAGGCGAAGTATCTCGACGCGGATGGCGCGGATCTCGCGGTTCCGGCAAACCTGGACGCGGAGGTCACTCGGCGCGTTCAGGACCTGGCGATCCAGACGTTTCAGACTTTGTGTTGCGAAGGGATGGCGCGGGTCGATTTCTTTCTGACCGCCGATGGCGAACTGATCGTCAACGAGATCAACACGATTCCAGGGTTCACGAGAATCAGCATGTATCCCAAGCTGTGGGCCGCGACCGGCGTTGGGTACGCAGAACTGATCGACCGCCTGCTCTCGCTCGCGCTGGAGCGGGCCGCCCGCGAGGCACGCCTCGCGTCAGCGCTCGATTTTCTCTCCCGCGGAAACGCCGAGGTGGACGGATGAGCCGGTATGTGGGCCAGGGAGGGGGAGTCCGCTTCGGCCACGGCTTCCCGATGACGACATGGGTCAAGCGTCTGCTGATCGCGAACTTCGCCGTCTTCCTGATTCAGGGCCTCGGGATCATCCCGGACGCGGTCTGGAGAAGTCTGACGTTTCAGGTGCCCGGATTCCTGACCGCGCCGTGGTCGTTCTTCACGTACATGTTCGTGCACGCGAACTTCATGCACGTGTTCGGGAACATGCTGATCCTGTTCTTTTTCGGTCCGCCGCTCGAGAACAAGTTCGGAAGCCCGTATTTCATCAAATATTACCTGGCGACCGGAGTGAGCGGTGCGGTCCTGGCGCCGTTCTTCGTCGGTGGGCAGCCCACCAGCCTGCTGGGTGCCTCGGGTGCGGTGTTCGGGGTGTTGATCGCCTTCGCCATGAATTGGCCGGACGCCAAGATCTATCTGTACTTCCTGTTCCCGGTGCCGGCGAAATGGTTCGTGGGGGTGCTCGGGCTGTTTACTCTGTATGCTACGGCTCGAGGTTCCGGAGGCGGTATCGCGCACTTTGCCCACCTCGGCGGGATGGTCACGGGCTTCGTGATACTCCGCTGGGGCGACCAGATCGGCCGCCGGCTCAAGGGAGTGTTCTTCAGGGAGAAGAGGTCCCACGTCCGCGTGGAGTCCGGGGGGGCGGCGCCGAAGAAGCGAAGGCCCCCGCCGAAGCGTGGGCGCCGGGGGGTAGACGGCGATTCGCTCGACGAGGTCGACCGGATCCTCGACAAGATCAGAGAGACCGGGATGGACTCGCTCAGCGCCAAGGAGCGCTCGTTCCTCGATGACATGAGCCGCCGTTACAAGACCGGATCGGAGACCCGCCGGCACTAGGAGGCTGCTGAAAGACCATGCCGGCACCGGCCCACCTCTCCGCGCTACCGGAGGCGCTGGAATTTCGTTCCTGCCACATCTAGAATGACTGCCCGCAAAAAGGACGCGGGGAAAGCCGTGAATGCAGGGGAAGCCGTGAATGGAGGAGTAGATGGCGTCAGCCGCGTTTGAGACAGCCGACATCCGCAACGTGGTCGTTTTCGGTCACGGAGGGTCGGGAAAGACCACGCTGGTCGACTCGATGTGCTATGTGGCAGGCATGACGAAGCGGAAAGGCGAAGTCGAGAAGGGAAGCGCCCTGACGGACTTCACGGCCGAGGAGATCGAGCACAAGTTCTCGATCAACGTCTCGGTGGCTCACGCCGTTTGGCAGGGCGCGAAGATCAACCTGATCGACACGCCCGGATACCTCGATTTTCTGGGCGAAGTGATGGCCGGAGTCCGGGTGGCCGACAGCGGCGTATGCGTGGTCGATGCCGTATCGGGTGTCGAGGTGGGCACGGAACGGACCTGGGAGGCGTGCGCGGCGCGCGGCATCCCGAGGATGATTTTCGTTTCGATGATGGACCGCGACAACGCCTCGTTCCGCCGAACCTTCGCCGAGATTCAGGAGTCGCTCACCGGCGCCGCGATCCCGGTCGAGGTTCCGATCGGGTCAGGCGACGACTTCAAGGGGATCGTGAATCTCTTTTCACAGAGGGCCCACGTGTACAGGGGCGGGGGCAAGGGCGACTACGAAGACACCGAAATTCCCGAAGAACTCGCGGCCGGGGTGGCGGAGTTTCGGGAGAACCTCATCGAGACGATCGCTGCCGCCGACGACGAGTTGCTCGAAGCCTACCTGGAGGGGGAGGAACTCGATCGCGACCGTGTCCTGACGGTGCTGGCCGAGGCCATGCTCCGGGGCGAAGTGTTCCCGGTGTTCTGCGGTTCGGGCGCGACCGGCAACGGCGTGCGAGCCCTCATGAAGAAGATCGTCGAGTTGATGCCGTCTCCGGCACAGGTGACACCCGAGATCGCCACCACGGGAAGCGATGAGGTGGAGATCACGGCGACCGCCGCCGGACCCCTGGCCGCGCTCGTCTTCAAGACGACCTCGGAACCGCAGGTCGGTGACCTGAGCTACTTCCGCGTCTTCGGAGGCGAGATCAGCAACGGGCTGACGCTCCTGAACCCGACGCACGCCGCGAACGAACGAATCTCCCACCTCGCGACTCCGCAGGGTGCGCAGCGGCAGGGTGTCGAAATCCTCGCGGCCGGAGACATCGGAGTGGTCGCGAAGCTGCGGGATACGCACACGGGCGACACGCTCTGCGCACCCGAGAAGTCCGTGACGCTGCCCACGGTCGCCTGGCCGAACACCGATGTGTCTCTCGCCGTCACCGCGAAGTCGCGGGGGGACGAGGACAGGATCGGCAACGGGCTGGCGAAACTCCACGAAGAAGACCCGACGTTCACGTCTGGATTCGATGCGGAGCGCGGACAGACGATCATCCGCGGTCTGGGTGAGATGCACCTCAACATCAACATCGAGCGGTTGGCTCGGAAATACGGCGTCGAGGTGAACACAGAACCTCCCCGGATCGCCTATCGTGAGACCATCACCAAAGAGGCGGCAGGCCAGGGACGCTACAAGAAGCAGTCGGGCGGGCGAGGTCAGTTCGGCGACTGTTGGGTCCGGTTGCGCCCCAGGGCCTCCGGGGAGGGATACGACTTCATCGACAAGATCAAGGGAGGCGTCATCCCGACCAAGTTCGTACCGGCCGTAAACAAGGGCATCCGGGACGCGTCGACAAAGGGCGTGCTCGCAGGATATCCGCTCGTGGACTTCGAGGCCGAGGTGTATGACGGGTCGCACCACGCGGTCGACAGTTCGGATCTCGCGTTCCGGGTTGCGGGATCGCTCGCGTTCCAGAGGGTCGCGCTCGAGGCCGGGCCAGTGATTCTCGAGCCGATCATGGAGGTCGAAGTAGAGACGCCCGAGGACTTCATGGGCGAGGTAATGGGCGACCTCAACCAGCGTCGCGGCCGTGTGCTGGGGATGGAGTCCCGGGGCAGCCGTCAGGTCGTGAGGGCGATGGTGCCGCAGGCCGAACTCTATATGTATTCTGCCGCCCTGCGATCGCTCACCCACGGGAAAGCGATCCACATACGCAGACTCTCGGGGTACGAGCGGACGCCTCCGCACGTGGCCCAGCAGGTGATCGCGGACTCGAAACGCGACCGCGAAAGCTGAGTCCGCGGACGCGGGAGTAGATCGACGTGGCCGGTCACAACAAATGGTCGCAGATCAAGCGGAAGAAGGGGGTCAACGACCAGGCTCGCGGTCGGATGTTCGCGAAGCTGGGTCGAGAGCTCACCGTCGCCGCGAGGACGGGTGGCGGCGACGCGAACTTCAACCCGCGTCTTCGCCTGGCGGTCGACAACGCCCGTGCGCAGAACATGCCCAAGGACAACATTGAACGGGCGATCAAGCGCGGGACGGGCGACCTGCCGGGGACGAACTTCGAGGAAATCACCTACGAGGGCTATGCGCCGGGCGGAGTGGCCCTGTTCCTCGAATGTCTGACCGACAACGCGAACCGGACGGTGGCCGAGCTGCGGCACCTGCTCGACAAGCGAGGCGGCAACCTCGGACAGGCCGGTTCGGTCGCGTGGATGTTCGAGCGTCTCGGGCAGATTTATCTCGACGCCGACGCTTGCGATGAGGAAGAGGCGTTGGAAGTCGCGCTAGACGCCGGCGCCGAAAACTTTCACGCGGAAGGTGGGGTGCTGATTGTCACCACTACGGCCGGCGAGCTCCACTCTGTCCAGGAGGCGTTGCGCGAGGCCGGGTTGCCGATTCGCGAGGCCGAGTTTGCGATGATCCCGAGCAACACGATCAAGATCGAACAAAACAAGGCAGAGAAGTTCATCGCCCTGCTCGACGCCATCGATGAGCACGAGGACGTCCAGCGCGTGTACTCGAACGCCGATCTCGACGACGTCGATCTTTCCGCGTTGGAGACGTCCTGACTGCCCGCTCGAGTCCGACCATCGCGTCCGTGTCGGGCAGACGGGTGCTTGGCGTCGATCCGGGGACGCGCGCGACCGGGTACGGGCTGGTCGAACGCAACGATCCGACCCACCGGCTTCTCGAGTGCGGGGTCATCCGTCCACGAAAGAACGCCGATCTGACGGGGCGTCTCGTCGAGATTCATACGGGGCTGATCGAGTTGATCGATCGCCTCGAGCCCGATTGCGTGGCCCTCGAGGGCGTCTTCACGGGCCGGAACGCGCGCACCGCAATGGTGCTCGGGCACGCCCGCGGCGTGCTGGTCCTGGCCGCCGCGCTGCGCTCGATCCCGGTCTTCGATTATCCGCCGCGTGAGGTGAAGAAGCGGGTCGTGGGTACCGGGTCCGCGACGAAAGCACAGGTCGGTTTCATGGTGCAGAAGCACCTGCGACTCAGAGAAGCGCCCAGCCCGGCGGACGCCGCGGACGGGTGCGCGATCGCTCTGTGCCATCTGCTCAAACCATCGCTGGTGTCCGGAGCCATGGTCGGGGCCTCCCGGTGATTCGCCGGGTGAGGGGCACGCTGGTCGATCGAGGTTCCGGATCGGTCGAGATCCTCGCGGGCGATGGGTTGGGGTACGATGTGCACATCCCGCTCGGACTCCTCGATCGGCTCCCCTCGATCGGCGAAGAGGTGGAACTCCACACCGTACTCGTGGTGAAGGACGACGCGCTGGAGCTCTACGGATTCGGTAGCCAGGGAGAACGCGAGCTGTTCCGTCGGCTGCGCACGGCGAGCGGCGTTGGGCCGCGGTTGGCCCTCGCGATCCTCGGCGCGCTGCCGGTCGATCGGGTCGTACGTGCCATCCGTTCTCGAGACCACGCCACGCTGCAAACCGTGACCGGTGTCGGGAAGAAGACCGCCCAACGGATCGCGATCGAGCTTGCCGACAAATTGGACGATCTGGGTGATGGCGTGCTGGACCTGCCGACGGGAGGTCCGTCGACGGCCGCGGTCCAGGCGCTGCGCGCGTTAGGTTACGGGCAGCTGGAGAGCGACGACGCGGTTCGCCGGGCCCTGCTATCCCTCGGTGGCCGCCGGGTCGACGCCGAGGAGCTCATCAAGCATGCGCTCCAGTTTGTCTAGTCTTGTCTAGTGTGGTGTTGAAGGAGCAGGAGGCAGCGTGACCGATGTGACCGAACTGCACCCCCGAACCGACATAACGACGCCCGAGGCGCTCGACGAGGAGGGCTCGAACGAGCGCTCGCTCCGTCCCGACCGTCTGTCGGAGTTCGTCGGTCAGGAGAAGGTCAAGGAGAGCCTGAGCGTCTACGTCGAGGCCGCGATGGCTCGCGGGGAAGCGCTCGACCACACGCTGTTCTACGGTCCGCCCGGGCTCGGCAAGACCACGCTCGCCATCCTTCTTGCACATGAGCTGGACGTGAAGATCAAGCTCACGTCGGGCCCGGTACTGGAGAAGCCGGGGGATCTCGCGGGGATGCTCACCAACCTGGGGCCGGGCGACATCCTCTTTATCGATGAGATCCACCGTCTTCGTCCGGTAATCGAGGAATTCCTCTACCCTGCCATGGAGGACTACCGCATCGAGATCCGGCTCGGCGACGGGCCGCGGGTCGAGACGTTCTCGATGAAGCTGGAGAAGTTCACGCTGGTCGGCGCCACGACGCGGTTCGGTCTGCTCACCTCCCCCATGCGCGCCCGGTTCGGCGTGATCGAGCGCCTCGGATTCTATCCGACGGATGAACTCCTGCAGATCGTCGAGCGTTCGGCCGACGTGCTCGGGATCCCGATCACGTCGGAGGGCGCCTCAGAGCTGGCGTGCCGGTCCCGCGGGACCCCCCGGATCGCGAATCGGCTGCTCCGCCGGGTGCGTGACTTCGCGGAGGTTCGAGGGGAGGGCACCGTCGACGCGGAGACGGCGGTGAAGGGCCTCTCGCTCCTGAACGTCGACGAATACGGCCTCGACGAGATGGACGGACGCGTTCTGCGCGCGATCATCGAGACGTTCGATGGCGGACCCGTCGGACTCAACTCGCTTGCGGTGGCCGTCGGCGAGGATGCGGGAACGCTCGAGGAGGTTTACGAGCCGTATCTGATCCAGAACGGGTATCTGCAGCGGACACCGCGTGGGCGGGCGGCGACTCGAAAGGCGTACGAACGGTTCGGGTACGCCCTTCCGAACAACGGCGATGCGCAGGGCGCCCTGTTCGACGATGGGGACTGACGGGGCCGGAGCGACTGCCGCCTACGACTTCGACCTGCCCCGGGATCTGATCGCTTCGCGGCCCCTCGATCGCCGCGACGCGAGCCGCCTCCTCGCCCTGAGTCGGGACTCCGGCGGGCTGACGGATCGCTCGTTCGAGGATCTTCCCGACATGCTGGCGTCCGGCGACGCCCTCGTGATCAACGACAGCCGGGTGTTTCCGGCCCGCCTGCTGGGCGAGAAGCCCACCGGCGCACGGGCGGAGGTCCTGCTGATCCGTCCCGTGGACGGGTTCGAGAGCGAGAACCCGCGGGTTTGGGAGGCGATCGTCCGCCCCGGAGGAAAGCTCAAACCCGGTCGGCGCGTCGACGTGGCCCCCGGGTTTGCGGTAGAGATCCTCGAGTCGGCCGCAGACGGATCGCGGACGGTGCGCCTGGCCGGCGACGGTGACCCGTGGGACATGATCCGTCGTCACGGACACGTGCCGCTCCCACCTTACATAGAGCGGCCGGATGACGAGAAGGACCGGGCGCGATACCAGACTGTGTACGCCGAACCCACCGGCAGCGTGGCGGCTCCGACGGCGGGGCTCCACTTCACCCGGGGCCTCCTCGACGAGATCGTACGGCGTGGAGTCCGGGTGGTCGAACTGACGCTCCACGTGGGCATCGGCACGTTTCGTCCGGTGGAGGCCGAGCGTGTCGAGGATCACCGGGTGCAGCCGGAGACGTACCGGTTCTCCGAGCGCGCCGCGAGGGCCCTCAACGACGCGCGCGCGGCCGGCGGGCGCGTATGGGCGGTCGGGACGACCTCCTGTCGGGTGCTGGAGACGGTATGCGACGAGTCGGGGCGTTACCTCCCCGGGTCCGGAGCGACCGATCTTTTTCTGCATCCCCCCTACCGGTTTCGAGGGGTGGACGCCCTCCTGACCAACTTTCACCTGCCGAGATCCAGCCTCCTGATGCTCGTTTCTGCGTTCGCCGGCACGGAGAGAACGTTCGAGGCGTACCGCCACGCCGTTTCCGAGCGTTATCGGTTCTACTCCTATGGAGATGCGATGGTGATCACGTGAGCCGTCCCGCGCGCCACGATCACGACCGAAACTCCTCCCCCGCCGACGAGGTTTCCCCCCCGGGGTTCCTGCTCGAGGGGATCGATGGCGCCGCCCGGGCCGGGGTGCTGCAGCTGGACCGCGTTTCCGTGCGCACTCCGGCGTTCATGCCGGTCGGTACTGTGGGAACGGTGAAGGGGCTCACGCCGGCCGATGTCGAGACTGCCGGCGCGGACATCATCCTCGGAAACGCGTACCACCTGTATCTGCGCCCGGGACTCGAGACACTGAGGACCGTGAGGGGGCTCCACCGCTTCATGTCGTGGCCGAAGCCCATCCTGACGGATTCGGGGGGGTTTCAGGTGTTCTCGCTCGCCCGGAACCGGACGATCGATGACGATGGCGTCACGTTCAGAAGCCACATCGACGGCAGTCTGCACCGGCTGACTCCGGAGCGCTCGATCGACATCCAGACGGTGATCGGGTCGGACATTCAGATGGCGTTCGACGAATGTCCGCCGGGTCAGGCGGATCGTGCGGTCGCACGGGGCGCGGTAGACCGCTCTCTTCTCTGGCTGGCCCGGAGTCGGGCCCGGCACGAGGAGTTGGCCCGCGAGTCGGGCGAAGGGCACTCGCCAGGTCTGCTGTTTCCGATTTTTCAGGGGGCGTCCTACGATGACCTGCGGCTCGAGTCGCTCGAGCGGACTCTGGACATGGGCCCGTGGCCCGGGGTGGGCATAGGGGGCCTTTCGGTGGGCGAACCGAAGGACGTCACACGACGGATCCTCGACGTCTGCGAGCCCCATCTTCCCAGGGAGACTCCGCGTTACCTGATGGGGGTGGGATACCCCGACGACATCATCGACGCGGTGCGCCGCGGCGTCGACATGTTCGACTGCGTCGCGCCGACTCGGAACGGTCGGAACGGAACGATCTTCACGCGCGACGGGCAGGTCAACGCGAAGGCCGCCCGGTTCAAGACCGACGAGCGTCCGCTCGATGAAGATTGCGACTGCGAGTGCTGCGCCGGGTTCTCGCGGGCGTACCTGCGGCACCTCGTCGCCTGCGGCGAGACGTTGGGGCTGCGGCTTCTTTCGATCCACAACGTGCGGTTCCTGATCAGATTGACTTCGCAGGCGCGCGCCGCGATCCTCCGGGGCGATTTCGACTCGTGGGCGGATGAGTGGCTCGCCCGGTATCGCTCCGGCTCCGCCCCCCAGGAGGATTGAACCACATGCTGATCATCGATTTGTTCGCCACATCCCCGGAGGGGGGTCGGGCGAACCCGGCGGCGACCCTCATGATGATGGTGGGGTTTATCGCCATCTTCTATTTTCTCTTCTTCCGGCCCCAGCGTAAGCAACAGCAGGAGCATCAGAGCCTCGTACAGGGGCTCAAGAAGGGGGATGAGGTCACGACGGTGGGCGGCATCGTCGGTACGATCGTGTACCTCACCGACGATCGGGTGACGCTCAAGAGCGGCGACACCCGCCTCGAGGTCGAGCGCTC
>JBGMQU010000033.1:0-5603 GCA_048060725.1 Gemmatimonadota bacterium
TCCCGCGTGAGCCAGCCCGCTAGCGAAGAGCCACCGCGGGTTCGCCGCCCGCCCCAATGATGCTCTTCGCGTCAGAGCCTCTCGCGCGGCGGCTTCGGTCTCCTGCGATCAGCGTCTAGCCCCACACGTCGCAGTGACACCGCGTGGATCCCGCGTGAGCCAGCCCGCTAGCGAAGAGCCACCGCGGGTTCGCCGCCCGCCCCCAATGGTGGTCTTCGCGTCAGGATCAGGCGACGAAGAGCTTCCGCGCGAACCCCTCGAGAAAGCCCTCGATCTCGCGGCCGTTGATCAGGAGGCGAAGCTCGCCGTCGTCGAACCAGATCCCCCCGCACTGTGTGCAGCGATCGAGCACGACGTTCCACACGACCTCCTTCGACAGGGGGGCCTGATCCACGGGACAGGTCCGTGTTCCTTCTCGGCCGGCCCGGATGGTGGCCTGACATGTCCCGCAGATGGGAAGTCCATGGGGCGCGGCGGCCAACTCGCCGCCGCACCGCACGCATCGTGATCCGGCCTGGCCCACTGCGTCCTCCAGAGGATTGGGGATGAGGCGCTTGGAACCCCAAGGTGGAGCGTGGAGTTCCGCGCGGAAAGACTCACTGGCAGCACGCCCGTCCGATGGCGTACCCTAGTTTATGGTCAAAGGGAGAGGGGAGCGGCGGAGTCCCAACGTCGACGATCGCAGGGGGCGCCGCCCGCGCGGACGGAGGCGCGGACGGGTGGGCGGACGCGTGGGAACGCCCGTGCGGCTCACCGGGGGCATTGGGGTCATCATCGTGCTCGCCGTCATCCTTCTGGGCGGAGACCCGGGCGCGCTACTCCAGATGTCCGGGTCGGGCCGGCTCGAGTCGAATAGTTCACTGCCGACGCCGGCCCGCGACGACCCCGCGGCGCAGTTCATCTCCACCATGCTCGCCAGCACCGAGGACGTATGGGCCGAGATCTTCCGGAACGCCGGGGCGACGTACCGCGACCCGCGGCTGGTTCTCTTCACGGACGGCGTCGACTCCGCGTGCGGCTTCAATACGTCGGCGACGGGTCCGTTCTACTGTCCGCCCGACCAACAGATCTATATCGACCTCGGGTTTTTCGAGGAACTTTCTCGCATGGGGGGTCCCGGAGATTTCGCGCAGGCCTACGTTCTGGGTCATGAGGTCGGCCACCACATCCAGCAGCTGACGGGGATCTCCGACGACGTGCGCGGCCGACAGCAGGCCGCGGGACGGGGCGCCGCGTCCAACGCGCTCCAGGTGAAGATGGAACTCCAGGCCGACTGCCTCGCGGGCGTCTGGGCGTACCACGCGAACCGGACTCGACGCATCCTCGAGCCCGGCGACGTCGAGGAGGGTCTCGCGGCCGCGGAGGCGATCGGTGACGACCGTCTCCAGCGCAACGCGGGACGGCGAGCGTCTCCGGAATCCTTCACACACGGGACGTCTGCCCAGCGACGTGCCTGGCTCGAACGAGGTCTCCAGTCCGGCGACCCCGACGAGTGCGATACGTTCGCCGGGTGAACTTTCGGCACCTCTTTTCCGTATTTGTTCTCGTACTCTCGCGATCGACGCAGTTTCCGATGCCCTGAACCGGTCGAGCCAAATGGAACGAATTCGCATCCCCAACCTGGCCACATATCTGCCGATCGCACCGTCCGACATGCTCCTGGCGGCGCCGATAGCGGCGAGAGTGTTGTTTGGCGCGTCGCCGGCGGGGAGGGCGTTGCAGGTCGGGGCAATGGGCGTGTACGCGGGGAGTGCCGCGATCGATTGGGCGGTCCGGATCAATGCGAAACGTGTCGACTTCGACGCATCGTTCGGAATCGACCCGCTGAATCCACCCGAGGCGACGGGCCCCGAACGGCGGGCCGACGCGGAAGATCTCGTCGGGATTCTCAACGACCGGTACTACCCGATGACGATTCCGCGACGCGAGCTCGCCGAAGAGGTGGATCGCCATCTGACGGATTTCCTCGCGCAACTCACCGGTCAGCGACTCGAGACGAGTGCCCAGGTGCGGAGCTATATGCTGGCCCAGGTCATCTTCCCGTTCGCGCTCGGCGCCGCCGATCCACTCACGGGTGACGTCGCGATTTTCAAGAACACCGGTGTCTTCGAGCCTCACGTCATCGCCCACGAATTCTGTCACCGGAAGGGGTATCTGAAGGAGGTCGAGGCACAGGTTCTCGCATACCTCGCACTCGCGGGGTCCGGCGATCCGGTCCTCGAGCAGGCAGCCTATTGCGAGCGCCTCGACCGACAGTTGTGGCTCCTCGCCGAACGCGACGCCGAGACGTACAACCAGCTCCTCGTGGACGTGGGGCTTCGCGAAGAGTTGCGGACCGGGTTCGAGTTGCGCCACCCCGCCGAGCAGACCTATGCGCGGCTGGTGACGCCGCTGATGAAGGGCGCCTACGACGCCCGGATGAAGCTCACGGGGCAGAACGGACTGTCCGACTACGACGAGGGCTTCACCAACTTCCTGCTCGCGCACGAGCGCAACGGGTAGGAGACCCCCAAACTCCCTCTCCCGACAGAGGTTGCGCGCGCTTCTTGCCCTTTGAGCTGCAAGTGCGCGAACGGACCCTCGAACGTCGGGAACTCCGTGCAGGACACCACAGTAGCCAGCATTCGGCCAGAACCTCGCCCCCCCGGTCGCGACCGGGTTGGGGCCCGTGCGGCCGCGTATTGCGCCCTCTCGGCGGGGTTGCTGCTGCTGTTTCTGGCCATTCGCGAGTCGGAATGGACCGTGACGCCGACGCTCCAACGGGCGCTCGGGCTGTCGGCCGCCATCGTCGCACTCATCGTCGGCGTGCTCGCCCTCGTGCGATACTACTCGCGGAAGAACGACACGCTCCTCTTGATCGGGTCCGCGATGATCGGCGTCGCGGTTCTCGACACGTACTACCTGTTCGTGACGAGCGGAGTCCCGTTCCCGCTCATGCCGGCGGATCGCGTCGCGACGGAGCCGTGGAGCTGGTTCGGCAGCCGAATGTTCCTCTCTCTCATGCTGCTGTGGAGCTGGGCGGCGTGGTATCGAGAGAACCGCACGGGTCAGCGCGGACTGTCGGAGCTGCGGGTGTTCATGGAAGTCGGCGCGATCACGGCGTTGTCGATCGCGCTGTTCGGCCTCGTGTCGCTACCGGACGCGCTGCGAACCGACTCGTTCGTCCCACGACCTTTCGAGATCCTTCCAGGCGTTCTCTTCGCGGTGGCGACCATCGGGTACCTCTCGAAGGGGAACTGGCGAAAACGCCCGTTCGAGGTCTGGCTCGTGCCCGCCCTGATCGTCTCCGTTTCGGTCCAGATGCTCTTCATGCCGTTCAGCACCTCACCGTACGATGCGTTCGCTACGGTGTCGCACGTCCTGAAGCTGCTCGGCTACGGCTATATCCTCGTTGGGCTGATCGCGAGCATGTATGGGCTGTATCGGCAACTCGAGAGATCCGCCCTCCTCATCGAGCACAGCAACGAGGCGCTACGCGGCGAGATCGTCGACCGAAAGCAGGCCGAGGGCGCCGCCCGGCGAAGTGAGGAGAAGTATCGAAACATCCTGGAGACGATCCAGGAGGGCTATTTCGAAGTCGATCTCGCGGGAAACTTCGTGTTCTGGAACGAATCGCTGGTGCAGTTCCTCGGATATCGGGCGGAGCGTATGGCCGGCCTGAACTACCGGGCGTACACGCGCGACGGGCACTCGGCGGCCGTCTTTGAAGTGTTCAGCCAGGTCTACCGAACGGGACAGCCCGTGCGGTCGTTCGGCTGGGAGATCATCCGACCCGACGGGACGCGCCGCTACGCCGAAGCCTCGGCAGGGCCCGTGCGCGGGGACGAGGACGAGATCGTGGGCTTCCGTGGCATCGTCCGCGACGTGACGGCGCGCCGCAGCGCGGAGGAACGGCTGGAATCCAAGTCGCGCGAGCTCGCCCGCTCCAACGAAGAACTCCGGCAGTTCGCCTACGTCGCCTCGCACGACCTCCAGGAGCCGCTGCGGATGGTGGCCGGCTACACGCAGTTGCTCGCGAGCCGCTACGAAGGGCAGCTCGACGAAGAGGCCGACCTGTTCATTCGGTACACCATCGAGGGCGTGAATCGGATGCAGGCGCTCATCCGCGACCTGCTCGATTACTCGCGGATCCAAACGCACGGACGATCATTCGAGCTCGTCCCTCTCGACGGCTCGCTGGGCTGGGCGCTGGCCAACCTGGAAGCGGCCATCGACATGTCCGGCGCCTCGATCGTCATCGACGCTCTTCCCGACGTCCGGGCCGACGCCACACAGATGGGGCAGTTGCTCCAGAACCTCATCGGAAACGCGATCAAGTTCAGAGGGGAACGACCCCTCGAGATTCATGTCGGCGCACACCGGCGAGGGGGGGAATGGCAGATCTTCGTTCGCGACAACGGACTGGGGATCGACCCGGAAGCGCGAGCCCGCGTCTTCGACATCTTCCAGCGACTCCACGGGCGCGACGACTTCGACGGCACCGGAATCGGACTGGCCATCTGCAAGCGGATCGTCGAGCGGCACGGTGGCCGCATCTGGAACGAGCCCAGCCCGGGCCAGGGAACGACGTTCATCTTCACGCTCCAGCGCACGCGCGCGGCCGCGCAAGAAGGGGCCACGTCCACGGACGACGGCGAGCCGCTCCCGATGGCGGGCGCGGAGCCGAGCCTCGAGGGAGACCCCGCTGTCCAGGACGACGAAGCGGCCCAAACCGACGAAGAATCGTCTCTGGCGACCCGCTAAACCGTTGCACAATGCGGTACTAGGCGTTTCGTCCCGCGCCTGACCCCCGGATCCGCACTTCGTGGCCGGCCTCGCATGTGAAAATATTGCATGCACTTACGTCACATCGGCCGGAATCCGTTGTCACATCGGGCCTTACGAAGCCCCGGCCCCCGGTTTGCTCCTTCTCACCTACGAGATCTCACGTCGATCACTCGGATCGACGGCTGGCGGCAACCGAGACGAGACGGTTTTGACGCACCAGACCGAACGTGGCAATCAGGCGAACGCGGGTCGCCCGGGCGGACCGTTTCAGGTCCATGACGGCGGGAAGAGTGCGTCTTCGCGCGGCCTGAACGTCCTGCTCATCGCGACCGACGTCGAGTTCCGCGACGAGCTTTCCGGCGCACTCGATCGGTTCGGGATCGGCCTGCTCTGGCGCGCACGCATCCTCGGGCTTCTCGACGCGGTCGCCGACAGCCAGCCGGCCGCGGTAATCCTGAGTGCCGACGTCCCCGGATCGGACCCGCTCGAACTCATTCGGGCGATCCGTCAGCAACCTTCATGGGCCCGCCTCCCGGTGTTCCTCGTCGGGCGCGGCATGCCTCGCGCTCTCGAACTTCGGGCATTCGCGGAAGGCGTCGATGCCGTGCTCGAGCGAGACGGCGCGACGCCGGAACTGGTCGCGCGGCTTCTCGGACACTCGGCCATCGAGACGCGCAGACGAAGTGGAACCGCGAAGAGCATCGCCGATGCGGCGCTCGCCTTGTGCGTGGCCTCGCCCGAGCTCGACCAGGCGCCCCGTGAGACGCCCGAAGTGGCGACTGCTCCGGGAACGGACTCCGCGCCGCCCGCGGTGCCGGAGTCGGGGTACGGCTCCG
>JBGMQU010000033.1:5703-9356 GCA_048060725.1 Gemmatimonadota bacterium
CCGGCGTACCCCGGCTACGCGGTCCCGTGGATGGGCTATGCCCCGTCGATGATGCCCTACCCGCCGGCGCCCTACCCCGTGCCCCCCGGGTATGCGCCCGGGTTCGGACCGGCCCAGCCGCCGGCGCCGACCCCGTCCGCGGAGACTCCACCTGAGCAGCCGCTCCACACCGCCGCACATGCTCCGCCCAACGGTCAGTTCGCGCCGCCCGACGGATATGGCGCACCGCCCGCCGTGGGGCCCGAAGCGACCGCGGGCCTCGGCGCCGAGTATCGGGGTGCCCCGCCATCGCTCGATGGTTCCGGCACTCCGCTCGTGCCCGCCACCGCGGCCTCCGTCCCGGACGTGATCGTGGTCGAGGACGACCCGTCTCTTCTCGAGATGCTACGGTACGCGCTGACGAACCGCGGGTTCTCGACGCTGAGTTTTTCCAACGGTCTCGACGCCTTGCGGGCGCTGAGGGAGATGGACACCGCCGACGTGCACCCTGTCGTGCTCCTCGATGTCGACCTGCCGGGGCTGGACGGGTTCCGGATTCTGCACGAGCTGTCCGGTGCGCGGCCCGATGTCTTCCAGGTGATCCTCTGTACGGTGCACAGCAGTGAGGCAACACAGGTCCTCGGAATTCAGTCGGGGGCGATCGACTATCTCGTCAAGCCGCTTCGCATGCCGATCGTGCTCGCCAAGGTCGAGCGGCTGTTGGGTCGTGGCGGACGATCGACGTCAGGGATCCAGGCGGCTCGATGACTGTCGACTTCCTGATCGCGATCACGATCTTTCAGACCGTGCTCATGGCGGTCGTGGTGTCGGGTCTGTTCATCGGACACTCGACAGCCCTCCGCCGCGATCGTCTGCGTGAGACGGAGCTGGCGCTGGTCCGGGACGCCGTCCGCCGGTTTTTGGCTCATCGGCTTCTGGCCGAGGAGACGATCGAAATCCTCGACGACGTGTCCGTAGGCAGCCTGAACATCTACGTGCACGAGTTCGCGGCGCAGACTTCGGGGAGCCAGGGCGACACCATCTTCCAGCTCCTCCGCAGTACCCGGTGGCACCAACGGGTGCTGCGACACGCGACGTCTCGCTTCTGGTGGCGGCGACTCGGGGCCGCCCGAGCGATCGCCAGCATCGCCCGGGCCGAGCACCTGCTGGTGATCCACAGGCTGTTGAACGACGCGACGCCGGCGACTCGTCTCGCCGCGGCGTCTGCCCTCGAGCGACTTCCGTCACCGGCTCTCGCGTCGGCGATCCTCGACCGGGCGATCTGCGGACACGCCGTGGTGCGGAACCACCTGATCGAAGTGCTGGCGGCCAGCCAGACGATCGTTCTTCCGGTTCTCATCGAGCGCCTTCGGGATCCCTCGGGTGACGACGAGCTTCGGGTGCTGCTCGACCTCGGGGCACTACTCGGGTATCCGACGCTGCTGCAACACGTCGTTCCGCACGCGAACTCCCCGGCGGTCGAAGTGCGCGTCGCAGCCGCCACCTGTCTGCGGAATTTCCCGCACCCTCAGTCCTCCAACGCTCTTCGCCGGATGCTCACGGACCGGAGCTGGCAGGTGCGGGCCAGGGCTGCGGCGTCGCTGGGAGCCGTTAGCGCGGCAGAGGCGATCGACGACCTCAAGCTGTCGCTCTGCGACCCGAACTGGTGGGTTCGCCTGCGCTCCGCGATCGCCCTTCGACTCGTCGGCCCGGCCGGGATCGAGGAGCTGAAGCGGGTGGACGGGAGAATCGATCGCTACGCCTTCGACATGGCGCGCTACGTCCTCGAGCTGGACGACGGCGCAATGGCCGAATACGTGGGCGGCTCAGCTACGGACTTCGCGACGGCACCGTCGGGAGCGCTGGCCAGCTGATGGACGTCCGGGGCGTGCTCGTGGAGATCATCCGCGGCGTCGACGCGACGGTGATCTGGTACTTCCTCGGTCTCAACACGGCGTACGCGGCGCTCATCGCGCTCGCCATCCCCGAGATGTTCAAGCAGTGGATCGAGGCGAACAACGAAGATCTCGAGCGCCACATGCGGTCCGACGCCCTTCCCCCGATCTCGGTATTGATGCCGGCGTACAACATGGAGCCGAACATCGTCGAGAGCGTGCGGGCTCAGCTCACGCTCCGCTACCCGCATCACGAAGTGATCGTCGTGAACGACGGTTCCAAGGACGACACGTTCGGCGTCCTGGTGAAGGAGTTCGATCTCTACGAGGTGCCCCCCGCCATACCGCGCCGCATCGAGACCGCGGAAGTCCGCGGGTACTACCGCTCGCGGACATCGCCGGGGATGCTCGTGATCGACAAAGCGAACGGCGGGAAGGCCGATGCGCTGAACGCCGGCCTGTGCGCGGCGCGCTATCCCCTGGTGGTCTGCGCCGACGCCGACACGATGATCGCCGAAGACGCGCTCCTTCGCCTCGCGAGGCCGTTCCTGCTCGGTGATCCCGTGGTCGCGTCGGGCGGTACGATCCGCATCGCGAACGGCTGCGGCATCGAGCACGCGCGCGTGAAGACACCCCGCATGCCCCGGAGCTGGCTGGCCGCGATCCAGGTTCCGGAATATCTGCGCGCGTTCCTGTTCGGCCGTGTCGGGTGGAACCGTCTCGGCGGCAACCTGATCGTGTCGGGCGCGTTCGGCCTTTTCCGTCGCGAGATCCTGCTCGACATCGGCGGGTACCACACGGGCAGCGTCGTCGAGGACCTCGATCTGATCGTCCGGCTCCACGAGCACATGCGCGAACTCGGCGAGCCGTATTCGATCCCTCTCATCCCCGACCCCGTCGCATGGACGGAGGCGCCACCCGATCTCGCGACGCTGGGTCGTCAGCGCGAACGGTGGCACCGCGGGCTCGCCGTCACGATGTTCGCGCACCGCAAGACCCTGTTCCGTCCCCGGTACGGCCGCATCGCCTTCATCCACCTTCCGTTTTTCATCATCGGAGAGTTGATCGCGCCCGTGGTGGAGGTGATCGGTTACACGTTCACGATCATCGGAATCGCGATCGGCGCGATCTCCTGGTCGTTCGCGGGGATCTTCCTTGCGGCCGCCCTCGGCTACGGGGTCTTGCTCACCCTGTGGGCGATCGTGATGGAGCAGGCGACGTTCCGCTTCTACCGCGAGCCCGGCGACTTCGCCCGCCTGATCGGGTTCGCCCTCCTCGAGCCGTTCGGCTACCGGCAGCTGACCGTGTGGTGGCGCCTCAAGAGCTTCAAGAACGCGTGGCAAGGGAAGGAGTCGTGGGGCGAGATGAAGCGCTACGGCTTCGAGTCGACGGGATGAGCCGGATCGGCGGGGTTCGAGCGATGATGGGCACGCCCATCGTGACGCTGATCGCGACGGCGTTCACCGCATTCGTGCCGGCCGGCCTCGCCGGCCAGGAGCGGGCGGACTGCGCGGCGGCGCTCCCCCAGATCATCGACGCCGGGTGGCGCGAGTACCGGTCGGGGAGGATCAGCCAGGCGGAGGCGACCTTCACGGAAGCGACCGCATGCGATCCCGGACATACGGGCGCCCGGATGGGGCTCGGCTACTCCGCACTGCGACAGGGGCACGGCGCGCGAGCCCGGGTCATCTTCGAGACGATCCTGGCGGAGGACGACACCCAGGTCGACGCGCTCGTCGGCCTGGGGCTGCTGGCCTGGCGCGAGGGAGCGGTCGGCGA
>JBGMQU010000033.1:9456-28716 GCA_048060725.1 Gemmatimonadota bacterium
AATGTCGTACGCACCTACACGATACACCCGCCGAGCTTCTACCAGGCGCTCTGGCAGCACAACACCGCGAACCCCGACCGACTGCTTTGGGTGGTCCACGGGGTCTGGACCGGCCTGCCGCCCGACCACGATTACGAGGACCCGGTGTGGGAAGGCGAATTCTTCACCGAGATGCGTCGGGTCGTGGACCTGCTCCACGGGCGAGCCGATCTCGAGCACCGACCCGGTCACGCCTCGGGCAGCTACACGGCCGACGTCTCGCCATGGGTGGTCGCGTTCATCATCGGACGCGAGTGGGAACCGTACTCCGTCATCGCGTTCAACGAGATGCGGCCCGATCTCGAGAGCTGGCACGGGCGCTATCTCACACTCGACGCCGGGACCCCCATGGATGTGTGGCTCGCGAAGGCCTGCGAGGAACTGATCGCGTACGAGGTCGACACCTACCGGGCTCAGCGCCCGGTCGCGTATACGAACTGGCCGACCCTCGACCCGATGCACCACCCGACGGAGACGACCGTCGGTGAAGAGGTGGCGATCCGCGAACACATGGGAGAGGTCGTCGGCCGGGTCCCGCTCGAGTACGACAACGACGGAGCGGGCCTGTCCGCTGGCGACGTGCGTACGACCGCCGCGTTCCCGGCGGGGTACTTCGCGTCCTACCACGCGTATCCGTACTACCCCGACTTCATGGTGCTCGACCCCGTGTATGGGGACGCCGTCTCGCCGTTTGGGCGGTCGGCCTATTTCGGGTATCTCCAGGACCTGAAACGAGCCCACCCGAACATGCCGGTGGTGATCGCCGAGTACGGCGTGCCCACCAGCCTGGGCATCGCGCATCTGCAGCCGCAGGGGTGGCATCACGGCGGCCACACCGAGATCGCCATGGCCGATATCGACGCGCGCCTGACCCGTGAGATCGCCGACGCCGGGCTGGCCGGAGGGATCCTGTTCGCGTGGATCGACGAGTGGTTCAAGAAGAACTGGATCGTCGTCGATTTCGAGATCCCGCTCGAACGAAACCGGCTCTGGCTCAATCGACTCGATGCCGAGCAGCACTACGGCGTCTACGCGATGGAGCCCGGGAGCGCGATCCCGGGGGAAACGCTCGATGATCGGTTGGACGGGTGGAGGGAGCGCCCCCCGCTGTACCGCGCCGCCGACGGCTCGACGCTCAGGGCATCGGCTGACGAGGCGTATCTGACGCTCCTCTACGAAGGACCGTTCGATGACGCCCACGGTACGGAACGCGTGGTCCCCGACCGACTGCTTCTGGGCTTCGATATGGTCGATCCCGAAGCCGGCGATCACCGCTGGCCCGACCGGGTCGGAGATCCGCTCCCGATCGGCGTCGAGTTCGTCCTCGACGTCACCCCGGACGGCGCGCGTCTCCTCGTCGACCCGCCCTCGAATCCGTTCCGGCTGGTGCCGGTGCGGGAAGGGCTGGCGTTGACCGATCCGCGGGCCCCCGCTGTGCCGGACGCCCCCTCCGCAGACTACGTCGGCGTGGAGGACGCGGCTCCTCGCGGAACGTTCACGGCGAGGGCCGAGCAGCGTTTCAACCCGCCCTACCGGTCTCAGCCCAACGCCGATGGCCGCTACGACTCGCTGCGAGTGATCACGAACCGGCCGCGGTTCGCGCGCGACACGACGGAGTACCTCGCCGCCGGATACGACCGTGGCGTCCTGCCCCGCGGCCCGCTCCCCGACGGCATGTGGGAGATTCGGGAGGACGCCGGGCTCGTCGAGGTCCGCATCCCGTGGATGCTGCTGAACGTCACGGACCCGAGCGAGCGTCGCGTGCTCCAGGACCTGCCCGATGGCGTGTCGCGCGAATCGATCGGCGCGGAGGCCAGCGCCCGGTGGGACGCGGCTGCGGAGGGCGCCAACGGCACGGTCACGGTGCCCGACATCGGGATCGTAGCGGCCTGGGAGGTGGACGGTGAGTTCGTGATGGCGCCCGGCAGGGGCGTCCGCGTGGCCCGCTTCACCTGGGACACCTGGGAAGAGCCCCGGTGGCAGCCGCGGCGTCGCCGCGTGTTCGATGCCATGCGCCGGGTCTTCGCGGAGATGGACCCGCCGGTCATGCGGGAGACGGCGAGAACCGCAGGAGACGGACCGGGAGACGGATCAGGAGACGGACGATGAGGAAGCGCGAGACGAGACGGCGCAACCTCACGGGCGGCGTGTTGATCGGCCTGAGCCTCTCGGCCGTGCCGCTCGTCGCACAGTCGAATGCAGACTCGGCGTGGACCGCCGGAAACGTGGCTCTCGCTGAGCGGCTGTACGAGTCCGAGCTGGGGGAAGGCACCCCGAACCAGCGTGCGTTGCACCGGCTCGCACTCATCCGCGCATGGTCCGAGCGGTACCACGAAAGTCTCGAACTCTTCGACCAGCTCCTCGTGATCGCGCCGACGAACATCGAAGCGTCGCTCGACCGCGCCCGGGTCCTCTCGTGGAGAAACGATCTGCAGGGTGCGGTGGACGCCTACGCCGACATCATCCGCGACGACCCCGACCAGCGGGAGGCCCGACTGGGTCTGGCCCGCGTCCTCTCGTGGGGCGGGCAGATCGCGGCCGCTGAGCGGGTATACTACGACATGCTGTCGCATGATCCGCGCGACGCGGAAGCGCTCGCGGGGTACGCACGGATGGCCGCGTGGGACGGACGACTGGCCGAGGCCGAACGTCGATGGCGCTCGGCCCTCGAGATGCACCCGGACGATGTGGTTCTGTTGACCGGACTCGGGGCGACACTTCGGTGGAGGGGACGTCCGGGAGCCGCCGCCGAAGTGCTCGAGCGCGCCGTCGCCTTCGCCCCCGAGAACGACGAGGCGAAGTCCGAATACCGCCTGGCGCGGCTCGCCAGTTCCCCGCGGATCGGTCCGTCGCTCACCTACGAGAGCGACTCCGACGGAAATCGCATGACGACGCTGTACCACGACCAGTCGATCTGGCCCACGAACGACCTGGCGATCAACACGAACGGATACGCCCGAACGGCGTCATTCGGTCGCGCCGTGGAGGCCGGACGCGCATACGGGGGAATGCTCGAGCTGCGGCTTCGGGCCGGACCGGGCTGGGAGATCCACGCGGGAGGGGGCGCCACATACAACACCCTGGACGGTCGTGGCGCCCGCCCTCAGTGGCGCGCCCGGCTCGCCACGCCGGCCATCCTGCCGGCACAGCTCTGGATCCGCGTGGGCGGGCGGAGCCTCGACGAGACCGCGCCCCTGATGCGGAACGGCATCGATCTTCTCGAGACGAGCGCCGGGATACGAGGGGCATTCGCAGGGTTCCGGGCCGAGGCATCCTTCGGCCTCACCCGCTTCGACGGAAGCGAGAGGAACACCCGCCGAGCCGGGCTGCTCGCGATTTCGAGACGCCTCGGATCGATGTGGAACGTCGGGGCGGTCGCGCGAGCCTTCGGGTTCGAGAAGCAGTTGAGGGACGGATACTTCAATCCCGATTTCTATGGCCTCGTCGAGGCGAACGTCGCCTGGGAGAACCGGTACGGGAACTGGCACCTGAACGCGCACGCCTCACCGGGAGTGCAGAGAGTGACGTCCGACGGCGACCTCACCGGATCAGTCCGCGCGCGGTTCGGGCTCGGATACCAGTTCGGCGAGGGGCAGATCGTGTGGCTCACGACGGGGTACTCGACCACGGGTCTGACGAACTTCTCGACCGGCGCGAGCGATTATCGGTATTTTCACACCTCGCTTTCGGTCGGCTGGGCGTTCTAAGAGGCCGTTGAAGAAGGCTGCTGAAGAAGGCTGCTGAAGACGGCTGCTGAAGACGTACTTCCGAGATCGCCCAACCCACGGGCCGTTGTCCCGGAACGGCCGGACACCGACTTTGGCTGCATGAATCTCCAGGATCCGGCCCTCACGTTCGCGCTGGCGCTCGCGGCCGGTGTTCTGGCCCAGGCGGTCGCTCGTCATCTGAAGATCCCCGGCATCATCCTGCTCCTTGCCACGGGCGTGGTGCTGGGCCCCGAGTTCCTCGACGTCGTTCGTCCCGAAGTGCTCGGGTCCGGACTGCAGCCCATCGTCGGACTCGCGATCGCCGTCATTCTGTTCGAGGGCGGGCTTCAGTTGAACCTCGGGCGGCTACGCCGCGAAGCCGTGGCGATCCGACGCCTGGTGACGATCGGGGCCCTCGTAACGGTCACCGGGGCGACGGTCGCGGCGCAGCTCCTCATGGGCTGGAGCGTGGAGATCGCGGTCCTGTTCGGGACGCTGGTCGCGGTCACCGGGCCCACCGTGATCAACCCGCTCACCCGCCGGATCAATCTGCGCTCGAATCTGCGGACGGTCCTCGAGGCAGAAGGCGTGTTGATCGACCCGATCGGGGCGGTCCTCGCCGTGCTGGCGCTCGAGATGGTACTGGCCACCACGGCGGGAGACGCGGCCCGAGGCCTCCTGGGCCTGCCGGGGAGACTGGTTCTGGGCCTGCTGATCGGAGTGGCCGGCGGCTTCCTGATCGGCGGACTGCTCCGGTTCAAACGCGTCGTGCCGAACGGGTTCGAAAACATCTTCACGCTGGCCTTCGTCCTCGTCCTGTTCCAGGCCAGCAACGCGATTCTCCCCGAGAGCGGCATCATGACGGTTGCGATCGCCGGCATCGTGGTGGGCAACATGCCGAGGCACCGCGCCCGCGAACTGGCCGAGTTCAAGGAACAACTCACGATCCTCCTCGTCGGCTTCCTCTTCGTCCTGCTCGCGGCGGCCGTGCGGCTCGAAGACGTGATCGCGCTCGGGGTTCCGGGAGTGGTCGTCGTCCTGATTCTGATGTTCCTCGTGCGACCCGTAGCGGTTGCGCTGTCCACCTGGGGCACCGACTACACGACGCGGGAGCGGGCGTTTATCGCGTGGCTCGGGCCCCGCGGCATCGTCGCGTTCGCGATTTCCTCGCTGTTCGCTGCCGAACTGTCCCACAACGACATGACCGCGGAGGGAGCGCAGCTCCGCGCAATGGTGTTTCTGGTGATCACGTTGACCGTGATCGTGCAGGGCGGGACGGCCGGGCCTTTCGCGAGGCTGCTCGGCGTGCGGATGCGGAGGAACCACGGCTTCCTGATCGCGGGAGCGAACGGTGTCGCGAGAGCGCTCGCGCGGACGCTGCGCGCCGCGGAGGGCGAAGACCTCCCACTGGTCCTCGTCGACACCAACGCGAACGAAGTGCGGAGCGCCGAGGAGGACGGATTCCGCGTCGTGTTCGGAAACGCCAGCGAGGAGCGCACGCTGATCAAAGGGGCGGTGGTCTCTCGGCGCGCGTTCATTGCGGTCACGCCGAACGAAGGGATCAACCTCCTGCTCGCCAAGCGCGTGCGCGAAATCCATCGCGAGATCCCCTGTATCGTCTCGATCGATCCGCACGAGCCGGGAGTCACCGAATCGGACGTCCACGAGTCGGAGTGCGAGGTGTTGTTCAGCCGCGGGATCGACCACGAGAAGTGGGCGCACGCGTGGCGTCACGATCGAGTCGCGGTCGAGCCCTGGACGGTCGGAGACAGCGATACCGCTCGCATCGGGACGATCGCGGTTCTCACGGACCCGGCGGTCGACGCGCTCGCCATGGTGCGGCGGAGGGGGAAGCGGGTCGATCCCATCCATGACCACACCGAGGTTCGATCCGGGGACACCGTCTGGGTCGCCGCTACCGACGCATCGGCCGAAGCGGTCGAGAGTGGCCTGCAGGCGGCTGGATGGCATCGGGAGGCTGCGCGGCAGCCTCCCGATGAAGGTGGGCGAAAGTGACCAGGTCGTGCGGTTCGTGTGGTCGGTCTGGCCACCCCGCCCATGGTTTTGGTCCCTCCGAGACCGCCGTATTCTGACCGTTTGATGCCGCGAGTGGGCGCAGGGTTGCACCGGACCGTGCGCGGCCTGGCTCGGCCTATCCCCCGACCCCCTCCCCGGCCAGATTCCAGACCATGAGCCTACACACCGCGCGACGCACGCATGGATATACGGAATCGGTCATCCGGATGATGACCCGGTTGGCCAACGAACACGGGGCGATCAACCTCTCGCAGGGCTTCCCCAACTTCCCCTGCCACGACACGCTGAAGATCGGCGCCGCGCGGGCCATCTACGACGACGTCAATCAGTACGCCGTGACCTGGGGCGCGAAACGGTACCGCGACGCGCTCGCGGAGAAATACGGCGAGTGGTATGGGATGGATGTCGACCCGGACACGAACCTCACCATCACGTGTGGCGCCACCGAGGCCTGCGTAGCCGTACTGATGGCGATCGTCGACCCGGGCGACGAGGTGATCGTGCTCGAGCCGTTCTACGAGAACTACGGACCCGACACGGTGCTGTGCGCCGCCCGCCCCGTCTTCGTGAAGGTCGCGGATGACTGGTCGGTGGATTTCGACGCGCTGCGTGCGGCCTTCTCGTCGAACACCCGTGCGATCGTGATCAACACGCCCAACAACCCCACCGGTCACGTATTTACGCGGGCAGAGCTCGAGGGCATCGCCGCGCTCTGCACCGAGTTCGATGCCTACGCGGTCACCGACGAAGTGTACGAGCACATCACGTTCGACGGCGCGACGCACATTCCGATGGCCACGCTGCCCGGGATGCGTGACCGCACCATCACGATCAGCAGCGCCTCGAAGACGTTCGCCGTCACGGGCTGGCGACTCGGGACGATCGTGGCGCACCCGGAGGTATCGGACGCGATCAGGAAGGTCCACGACTTCCTGACGGTCGGGGCCGCCGCGCCGCTCCAGGAAGGCGTCGCAGCGGGCCTGGAGATGCTCCCGGAGTCGTACTACGAGGGGTTGAGCGATCTGTACCTGGCCAAGCGCGAGCTGTTTTATCCAGCCCTCGTCGAGGCCGGGTTCAATTGCGCGCCGCCCACTGGCGCGTACTACATCCTGGCCGACTTCTCCGACCTTTCGGACCTTCCGGACGACCAGTTCGCCCTGTGGCTGACCCGCGAGATCGGCGTCACGCCCGTCCCGGGATCGAGCTTCTTCAGCGACCCTGCCGACGGTCGGCGCCTCGTGCGTTGGGCCTTTTGCAAGACGGAGGAATTGCTCGAGCAGGCCGTCGAGAGGCTGCTGAAGATCCGGTCCATCGTGTGACCGCCCCGAGCTTGCCGTGATCGAAGGCGCGACGGAGAAGCGACTCGTTCAACGGTTCCAGTCGTAATGCGACTCCCGTCGATCGACCGCGCCGTCAAGGGAGCGCGGCGGGCCCTCCGGCGCTTCCCTCTCGTCATCGCCTCGGCGCTGGTCACGGCGACCGCCGGGATGGTACTTCTCGAAGGCGGGAACGAGTCGCCCTGGATTCGGGTGGGGGCGGCCGCCTCGCTCGGCCTTCCCCTCTTCACCGCATTGACGCTCCTCGCACGACGGCGCGGCCTCCCGGAGGCCGGCGCGTGGGGACTCCGGGCGCTCGGGGTGCTCGTCCTCGCGGCCTTCTACTGGCGCTGGCCGAGCTGGTCCTCCGAAACGATGGCGATCCGGTATTTCCACCTCAGCGCGGGTTTTCATTTCCTCGTCGCGGTGATCGCATACGTAGGGGTCGCCGAGTCGAACGGGTTCTGGCAATTCAACCGCGCCCTCCTCCTCCGGTTCCTCACCGGGGTCCTGTACTCGATCGCGCTGTTCGCCGGGCTCGCGGTTGCGCTCCTCGGCATCGACAACCTCCTCGGCGTCGACGTCAGAGAGGAGGTGTACGGCAGGCTGTGGATGGCGATCGCGTTCGTCTTCAACACCTGGTTCTTCGCCGCCGGCGTCCCGGTCGACTTCGAGGATCTCGATCGCCTCGAGGAGTATCCGGGCGGGCTGCGGGCGTTCAGTCAGTACGTGCTGCTCCCGCTGGTGACGATCTACCTGCTCATCCTGACGAGCTATCTCGTGCGGGTACTGGTGACCCGGGAGTGGCCGAGCGGTTGGATCGGATACCTCGTGTCGGCACTCGCGGTGCTGGGGATTCTCTCCCTGCTCCTCATCCATCCCCTTCGCGAGCGCGAGGGGCACGGCTGGATCGACCGATACGCCCGGTCGTTCTGGATCGCCATCATCCCCTCGGTGATCATGCTGCTCCTGGCGATCTGGCAGCGGATCGACCAGTACGGGATCACCGAGCCACGGTATCTGCTGTCGATTCTCGCCCTCTGGTTGACTGCCGTGGCCGCCTACTTCGCGGTGTCACGATCGCGGAACATCAAGATCATTCCCGGCAGCCTGGCCGCGCTCGCGTTCCTCAGCTTCATCGGCCCCTGGTCGGCCTACTCGACGGCGTTGCGGAGTCAGATCGGACGGCTGTCGGGCGCTCTCGAACGTTACGGAGTGCTGGTGGACGGTTCGATCACGCCCACGACCGCCGATCTGCCGGAAACCGAACGACGCGAAATCACCGGCGCCCTGCGCTACGTCATCCAGTACCACGGGACCGGCCCGATCGACGACTGGTTCCCCGATGGGGTCGCCGCAATCGATACGATCGGCGAGGGGACGCTGCCCTCGAACGCCTTCATGTCGCTGCAGCGCGCGACGATCCTGATGCGCTACATGGGGATCGAGCCGGTCGACGTCCCGTCATCGGTCCCCGAAGACTTCCGCTACTACACCGCCGTCTACCCCCGACCGCCACTGGACATCGCGGGGTTCGACTGGGCCTTCACGGGCGTGTCCCTGCAGGGGTTCAGTGCGACGGTCGGTCTCGACAGCCTCGCGCTGTCGTTCGGCGTCGACGACCTCGTGCTGCGTCTCGACCGAAACGGGGATGAAGTGATCGCGCGTTCGCTGGCGCCGTTCCTCGAGCGGATCTCGCGGAATCTGGACGTACCGGGCGGCCTCGCCGTCCCGACCGACTCCCTGCGAATCGATGCCGAGGAGGCGGGATACGTCATTCGAGTCTACGTCACGCAGCTGACGGTGGATGTCCGAACCGATCCGCCGACGATCGCCGGCGCGACGGGTGATGTGTTTCTGCGGTCGATCGCTCCCATCGACGACGACGAGCCCGACCCCACGGACCCGTAGGCGTCTGCAGCCCCCGAAGGACGCTCCCGACGCGCAACAGTGGGGGAAACCAACCTTTTGCGCTGCAAGCCTGTCCTAGATACGAGAGGCGAAACCTGCGGACCGGCCGCCTCGTAAATTCCATGAGCCGTGAACCCTCTACCGAGCGAGTCACGAAGTTGAGGAAGCTGATCCGAGTCGCCGCCGTTGCGTTCCTCGTCTGGGCGATCACGACGTTCGCCTGGGCCGCCATTCACCACGTCACCGGGGTGACCGGCCCCGCTGAAGCCAGCGGGGCTTCGCTGAACTTCGTAGCGAGCGCCGTCACGTTCGTCGACCCGCCGGGAGTGCTCGGCGCTCCCCAGCGCTTCGCCGCCCGTCAGCTGAGGCAGGCCGCCGATGCGATTTCGCGCATCCACCGCGGCCCCGAGCGTCTCGCTGCGCAGCTCGTCGACGAGATGGGCCACCGGCACAGGCACAGGCACGGCCGGCGCGGTGGCCGGCATCGCGCGTACGTCGTGAGCCGCGCACCCGTGGCGAGCGCGAATCGGAACATCCGGTTCTCCGTTCCGATCGATGCGTCGATTGCGATTGATGAACTCGACCAGGCCAGGTCGCACGCCCGGGCTCGGGCCGTCATCGAGTTGGACCGTCACCGCGTACGGATTGATCGCGAAAGAGGCCGACTCGAGCTTCGACGCGACCTCTCCGAACGTCAGCGGGAGCGGCTCGAGCAGAGCCTCGTGCGCGTTCGCGACCGCCTCGACCGTGTGCAGTCGGAGCAGGACGGCGAGTTCCGGAGGAAGCTGGGGAAGAAGCTGCGTGAAATCCTCCGCGAGCTGGAGAAGGAGCTCGGCGAGGTCCGTGTCACCGAGGGCCAGGACGCTCCCGTGAGGATTCGAATCCGGGGCCGTTGATCCGGGCGAATCGTCGACAACGAAAAGGGGCGCCCGTTGCGGGGCGCCCCTTTTTTTGTGTTGCGGAAGATCGCTGAGAGGGCCGGCTCCGAGCCGATCAGTTGTGCTCGTAGAGCACCTGCCCACCTACGATCGTATAGACGACGTGGGTCTCGAGGATCTCGTCTGCCGGCACCGTGAGAATGTCGCGCGACAGCACGGTGATATCGGCGAGCTTCCCTACCTCGAGCGTCCCCTTGATATCCTCCTCGAAGGCTGCAAACGCGCTGTTGATCGTATAGGAGCGCAGCGCCTCGAGCCGAGTCATTGCCTGATCCGGGTAGAACTGCGAACCGTCCTTGACCTGACGCGTCACCGAACAGTGGTAGCTGGGCAGCGGGTCGACGTCCTCGACGGGAACGTCGGTGCCGTTCGTCACCACGGCCCCTGCCGCGGCGAGGTCCTGCCACATGTAGGCGCCGGAGCGGGCGCGCGCCTCCCCCAGTCGAAGCATGATCCATGGCCCGTCCGAGCAGGCATGGATCCCCTGCATCGACGCAATCACGCCCAACTGGCCAAAGCGGGGGATGTCAGCCGGATCGATATGCTGCGCGTGCTCGATGCGCCACCTGAGATCGTCCAGGTCCGGGTAGTCGGCGAACGTGCGTTCGTACAGGTCGAGCACCTCCCGGTTGGCGCGATCGCCGATGGCGTGCGTGTTGACCTGAAACCCGTGTTCGATCGCCAGGCGAGCCACCGCCTCGATGCTCTCGGGCGAGTTGGTCGCGAGTCCCTCGCTCGACGGCATATCGGCGTAGGGCTGGATCAACCAGGCGCCGTGTGACCCCAGCGCGCCGTCGATCACCTGTTTGATCGATCGCACCGTGAGGTGGTCGTTCCCGTACCCGATCATCCGAGCCTCGTCGAGGCGACCCTCGAGCGAGTTCACGTCGCCGGCGAGCATCACGTACAGCCGAACCGGCAGCTGTCCCTCGTCCGCCATCTGCTTGAGAAGATCGACCGTCGCGAATCCCGATCCGGCATCGTGGAAGCTCGTGATGCCCTTCCGCAGCAGCTCCTCGTTGGCCAGACGCACCCTCTCGCGCATCTCCGCAGTACGCTCTGCATCGGTCCGGCCGGCTTCCGCCGCGGCGCGTGCGCTTCCGGTCAGGCGCTGAGCGGTTTCCCGCAGCATTCCGGTCGCCTCGCCCCTGGCGTCGCGGACGATCTCGCCGCCATCCGGGTTTTCCGTGCTCGCGTCGATTCCCGCGAGCTCGAGCGCCCGGGCGTTCACGAACGAGGCGTGCCCGCTGGCATGGGTCAGGGCCACCGGGTTGTCGGGGCTGACCGCGCTCAATCCGTCATGCACCGGAAGCCCCTCGACCATGGGGTTTGGCGCCTCGGTCCACTTCTCCTGATGCCACCCTCGGCCGAGGATCCAGGCGTCCGGCTCGGCGCGCGAAGCCGCCTCCGCGACCTGATCGACGATGTCCTGCCACGTCTCCGCCTCCGTGAGATCGAGGATCATCTTCGCGTTCCCCAGACCCATGAAGTGGCCATGTCCCTCGATGAACCCGGGAATCGCCAGGCGACCCTCGAGGTCCACCACCCGGGCATCCCCCGTGATCCACTCCGACATGTCCGCGTCGGAACCGATTGCCACGATGCGGCCGTCACGGGCCGCGAGGGCCGTAGCTTCGGGCATCTCGTCGTCCAGCGTGACGATCTTTCCGTTCGTCAGGATGAGGGTGGATGGAGCCGGCGCGTTCTCCGTACGTCCCGCGGACGTCGTCTCCACGCCCTCCGACGGCCCACCGTCCGAACACGCGAGGACCAGCGTAGACGAGAGGACGATGGCGAGCGAAATGGCCGCTGGGTATTTCGTGACTGAATGCATCCCTGATCCTCCGGTTTGGTGTCGAATCAGAATAGGCGCGCGTGTCGGTGCGGGCTATGTTCTCCGCCGCGCCGATTCCGACAGCCCCCGGGGGAATCCACTTCATGCGACGACTCGCCTCCGCCCTGATCGCGCTGGCGGCCTGTCCGGCCGTCGCCGCCGCCCAGATCGGCGTCACGGGCGGATACAATCACGATTCGTTCTCCGGGTTCTCCGACGAACGGTTCGCGCTGTCGAGCGACATCAGTGGCTTCAACACCGGGATCTTCTTCGATTTCGCGATCGGACGGATCGCCCTTCGACCGGCGATCGTGTACCGGCGGCTGCCCGGAGCCGTCGAGGCGGATGAGGAGTCGGCCGCCAGCGATCTGGAAATCGTCGAGATCCCGTTGGAGCTGCGGATCTCGGCGCCCCTCCCGCTGGCGAAGCCGTACCTCGTGTTCGGGCCGACCGTCATGTTTCCGACGAGTACCATTCCCGCCGTGGACGAGGCCCTGGCGGGCGCTCGCCTGCTCCTGGCGATCGGCTTCGGCGTCGAGTGGGACCTCGGGTTCCGCCTGTGGCCGGAAATCAGCTACGGCACCTCTCTCGGCGGTCTGGTCGAAAACGACGAGACCGGGGGGTCGAAACTGCAAAGGGTCGTCGTGAGACTCGGGATCAGTTTTTAGAAGTCTCTTGAAACGCGCTGACGGCTCACGTTACGGCTCCCCTGGGGACTTGCACGCACGGTGTGGTGGTGACAGCTTGATACCGAACAAACACCGAAACTGTCCCGCGACCCCGAGGAGCCCCCGTGCAACCGCTCCCCGTCCGCGGCCGAGCGGCTGCGGACAATCCCACGAACCGATTCACCCCCATCGACGTCGTTCCCGACGACGGGGAGTGGCGGGCGGAAGTCATCGGGGGAGTCCAAACCCGTTTCTTTGAAGATTCGTCGCGCTCGATCATCTCGCGAAACGACAGTCCCGACGTGGGGTTCGACGCGTCGGTGAATCCATACCGCGGGTGCGAGGTGGGGTGTATCTACTGCTACGCACGCACGTTTCACGAGTACCTGGGGTTCTCCGCGGGTCTCGATTTCGAAACCCGCATCCTCGTCAAGCGAGACGCCCCCGCACTTCTGCGAGCGGAGCTGGCCTCTCCGCGCTGGACGCCGCAGGTGATCGCACTCAGCGGGGCAACCGACCCGTACCAGCCCGCGGAGCGAACGCTGCGCATCACGCGCGGGTGTCTCGAAGTGCTCGCCGAGGCACGAAACCCGGTGCAGATCATCACGAAGCGCGATCTCGTGACGCGCGACATCGACCTCTTGCAGCCCCTGTCCGCCCTGGGAGCCGCGTCGGTTCACGTCTCGATCACGACGCTCGACCAGGGGCTACAGCGCGTGATGGAGCCGCGCGGCGCGGCGCCCTATCGCCGTCTGGAGACGATTCGGCGGCTGGCGTGCGGCGGGGTGCGGGTCGGTGTCAACGTCGCCCCTGTCATCCCGGGGCTCACCGACCACGAGGTGCCGGCAATTCTCGAGGCGGCCCGTGAGGCCGGCGCGATGACCGCCACGTACATCCTCCTGCGTCTGCCCTTCGGCATTCGGGAGTTGTTCGAAGGCTGGCTCGAACGACACCTGCCGGATCGCCGCGAGAAAGTGCTCGGCCGGATCCGCGAAACCCGGGCGGGACGCCTGTACGACGGCCGTTTCCGGGTGCGCGGCAGGGGCGAGGGGGAGTATGCCACGCAGGTGCACTCGATGTTTCGCGTGGCGGCGGCGCGTCTCGGGTACGAGCAGGGCCTCCCGCCCCTCTCGGTCGCGAGCTTTCGGGCCCCGCGTTCCGGGCCTCAGCTGGGGCTATTCGACGTCGTCTGACGCCTCCGGAGGCCGATGGTGGAGGGCCGCCGAGTTGATGCAGTATCGTTCCCCCGTGGCGGGGGGCCCGTCGCCGAACACGTGCCCGAGGTGTCCTCCGCACGCCCTGCACAACACCTCCGTTCGGCGGGCGAACAGGCTGTTGTCGGCCTTCGTGCTCACCGCGTCTTCGACGGGGCGGTCGAAACTCGGCCACCCCGTCCCCGAGTCGAACTTGTGATCCGAAGCGAAGAGCTCCTGCCCGCAACCCGCGCACACGTAGGTCCCGCTCTTCTCGCTGTCCCAGTACTCCCCGGTGTACGCTCGCTCCGTGCCCTTCTTCCGGAGAATCTTGTACTGCTCCGGAGTCAGTACCCGCCGCCACTCGTCCTCGGATCGCTTCGGTACACCACCACCCTCCCCCAACACTGGTGTCATCAGGCTAGATGACGATCTCGACCCGAGGGGCGCGGAAGTCGAACCCGGGAATCTCGATCGCCGGCACGTCGATCACCGGCAACTCGAACCCGGGGATTTCGATACGCGGGATGACGAAATCGATCGTCTCCCCATTCACATTGAAGCGGAAGTCCATCTCGTCCAGCTCGAACCCGTCCCACTTGATCGGTCCGACTTCGTACCCTTCCCATGAAACGGGCTCGACGACCACATGCTGCCCCTCCCGACCGAAGAAACGCACCGAGGGATCCCCAGCCCGGCCCCACCGGTTCTCCGACTCTTCGAGTTCGACGGTGAACGACCGCTCCGACCCGTCGCGGATTACGGTGACCTCGACCGGTCCGGCCTCGAGATCCGACAGCGCCTCGAGGAGTTCACCAGGGTCCGCCACCGACTGGTCGCCGATCCGCGTGATCACGTCGCCGGCCTGAAGGCCCGCCGCCTCGGCCGGGGAATCCTCCGTCACGGACGTGACCAGGGCCCCTCCGTCGACACCGAAGTATTCGGCCAACTGATCTCCGAGGCTCTGGATGCCGACGCCGAGACGCGGACGTCCCATCATGAGCCTGCTCACGGTCGGGCGTACGAGACCTTCCAACATGCGCTCCCGCATTGCCGAAGTCTCTGCGCGCTGGAGCAACATCCGCTCCCGCGGCACCGTGAATACGCGCGCGTTGCCGAACGACCCCGATCGGCTCCCGAGTTCGACGGAAACCTCGCGATCGGAACCCTCGCGCCGTACGCCGAGCGCCACGGTGCGACCGGCCGGAGTCTCCCCCATCCGCCGCTGGAGCTGCGCGACGCTTTCGAGTCGATCGCCGTTCCAGCGCACGATGATGTCGCCATCGCGCAGACCCGCCTCGGCCGCCGGTCCCTCTTCGACGACACTGGTGATGTAGACACCGTACTCGCCGGAGAGGCCCGCCTCTTCGGCCCGGTTGCCGTCGACGTCCTCGATTCGAATTCCCAGGTAGGCTCCGCCGCCGCCCGCGACGGTCAGCGACCTGGGAGCGCGCTCCACCCGCACTTCCGATTCCTGAGCGACCGCCGATGCGAATGGTGCCACGGACAGCGAGAGGGCGAGCCCCCCCGCGATCCCGATCGTTCCGACCAGACCTCGCCTCATTGTCTCCTCCGAACTGCTGCCTGAGCTGCCTGAGCCGCGAACCTGTCGCGTTTGCCCATTTGACCCCCGGGCTCTCGGCTCGGTTGCCTCCCGGGGGGCTGCGGAGAAGTTCCGGCGGCCGTGACGCCTACCGGTTGGGCGTGAAGAAGATCGGAATTCCGCCTTCGGTCGGGGCGATCACGACGTTGTTCTGCCCCTCCCCGATCTTCCCGAGCATCTCGAGATACCGCCAGTAGAGGTACCGCTGGCCGGCCGTGCCCTCCAGGCTCGCCGCGATAATCTCCTGCGCATCGCGAATCCCTTTGGCCTCGGCGCGCTGCTGGTTCGCCTGCTCGACCACGACCTGTGTCTGGAAGCTCTCGGCCTGCACCTGCTGCTCGCGTGCGAGCTTCGCCTCGATGGCCATGCGGATGGCCTCCGGCGGCACGACCTCTCGCACAAAGAAGTCGGTGATCTCGACTCCACGCGGCAGCAGTCGATCCGACATGATCTGTTCGATCCTGTCGGCAATGCCCGCTCGTTCCTGGGACAGGATGTCCTGGGCAGCCATCTCGGAGATCGCGTCACGAGTCGCGGAACGATACGCGTTGTACACGAAGGAGTGAACGTCGCGCGGACTCCCGACCGTCATGTAGAGATGGACCACGCTGTCGGGCATGAGCCGATACCGGAATGCGGCGTCGACTTTGATCTGCAGCTGATCGGACGTGAGGGCCGACAGCGTTTCGCTCTGGCCGTCCGGCGGAAACTGGACCTCGCGCAGCGAGTAGTTCGTCCATGACCGCAGGATCGAGTGATAGAGCCCCTGCCGGTAGGGCTTCGACGCCACGGCCCCGGTGACCGGATTCCGCTTCACCGACGCTTCATACTCGTTGACGCGATTGAACCCGAACATCAGGAGGATGAGCCCCAGGACCACCACCACCGCGGCGGCAACGGACCCGAGCCGCAGCGATTTGAGATCGTTCGTCATTGTTTCCCCCACCTGTAGTGGACTGAATGTGGCGCGAATCGTCGACCGCGCGTGGAGCGCATGCTTCGCGTGTACCGATCTGTCTCTGCAATCTATCTGTCTCTGCAATCTTACGGTGGCCGCACCCGTTACGCGCGGCTACGATGCGGTCGACTCCAATACACGCCATTCAACCGAGGATTCGGCGAATGCAACGCTGCGCTCCCCTGCTGACCGCTCTCATCTTCGTCGTTGCCGCCGCCGGGTGCTCGGCGCCCCGGGACGCGGCCTACGACGTCCTGATCCGCGGGGGGACGATGTACGACGGATCCGGCGACGCGCCGTTCGTGGCGGACCTGGCGATCAGCGGAGACACGATCGCGGCGATCGGCGACCTGGCCGGGTCGACAGCGACGCTCGAGGTCGACGCCACCGGCTACGCGGTCGCACCGGGGTTCATCAACATGCTCTCCTGGGCGACGGAGGATCTGCTGGTCGACGGCCGGTCGCTCGGCGACCTGCGGCAGGGGGTCACGCTCGAAGTCTTCGGGGAGGGCGAGTCGATGGGCCCGATCAACGAAGACATGCGGGCCGCCATGCTCGCGGGACAGGGGGACCTGCGGTTCGAGGTCCCGTGGACGACGCTGGGCGAGTACATGGAATACATGGTCGCACGCGGGATCGCCACAAACGTCGCGTCGTTCATCGGGGCGACGACCGTGCGCATCCACGAGCTGGGCTACGAGGACCGGGCGCCGACGGTCGAGGAACTCGCCCGCATGCAGGAGCTCGTACGCGAGGCCATGCGCGAGGGCGCCCTGGGAGTCGGATCCTCGCTCATCTACCCTCCGGCCTTCTACGCCGACACCGAGGAACTCATCGCACTGGCGAGCGCCGCCGGCGAGTTCGGGGGTGGGTACATCTCTCACATGCGCAGCGAGGGCAATCAGCTTCTCGAGGCGATCGAGGAGCTGATCACCATCGCTCGCGAGGCGGGCGTGCGGGCGGAGATCTACCATCTGAAGGCCGCCGGTAACGACAACTGGGGGAAGCTGGACGCGGTGATCGAGCGAGTGGAGCGCGCCCGGGCCGAAGGGCTGGAGATCACGGCCGACATGTACAACTACACGGCCGGCTCGACCGGACTCGACGCGTCGATGCCGCCGTGGGTGGCCGAGGGCGGTCAGGCGGCGATGATCGAGCGTCTTCGTGACCCGGCGACTCGGGCCCGCCTGGCCGCGGAGATGAGCACCCCAACGGACGAGTGGGAGAACCTGCTCCTGTCGGCGGGCTCGCCCGAGCGGGTCCTGCTCGTCGGGTTCCGGCAGGACTCGCTCAAGTACCTGACCGGGCGCACCCTGGCGGACGTGGCGGAGATGCGCGGCACGTCGGTCGAGGAGACCGCGATGGATCTGGTCGTCCAGGACGACAGCCGGGTCGGGACCGTGTACTTCATGATGGACGAGGACAACGTGAGGCGGCAGATCGCCCTTCCCTGGGTGAGCTTCGGATCGGACGGCGGGTCGAAGGCGCCGGAAGAACCGTTTACGCTGTCGAACACGCACCCGCGGGCGTACGGCAACGTCCCGCGTCTCCTCGGCCGCTATGTGCGTGAAGAGGGCATCATCACGCTCGAGGAGGCGATCCGGAAGTTGACGTCGCTCCCGGCAGCGAACCTTCGACTCGACCGGCGCGGAAGCCTCTCGCCCGGCGGCTTCGCCGATGTCGTGATCTTCGATCCGACCACGATTCAGGACCACGCGACCTTCGAAGACCCGCACCAGTTGTCGGAGGGAGTCCGCGACGTGTTCGTAAACGGCGTCGCCGTGCTGCGGGATGGCGACCCGACCGGGGCGATGCCCGGTCAGGTCGTGCGCGGCCCGGGCTGGACCAGATAGCTACTGCCGACCGCCTCCGGCCGCACCGCCGTCGAAGGCGCGCGAGTCGGCCGCCCCCCACACGATCCCTTCGGTCGCATCGATGTAGATGGCCATGGCGCTCCCCTGCCCTCCCCGGAAGCGGACCTCGTGGCCCATCATCTCGTAGAGCCTGCGCGTGTCGGGCGAGAAGCCCCAGGCCTCGAAGTTCGTGACGTCGGGTAGCCACTGGTGGTGGATGCGGGGCGACTCGACGGCCTGACCGAGCTTCGACCCGGCCATGCCGTGATCGATCACGTTCAGCACCACCTGAAGGACCGTGTTGATGATCGTCCGACCGCCGGGGCTCCCGACCACGAGGACGGCCTTCCCGTCGCGTGCGACGATCGTCGGCGTCATGCTCGACAGCATTTGCTTTTCGGGCGCCACCACGTTCGGCGGAGTCCCGATCATGCCCTCTGACGTCGTCCGACCGGGGATCGGGTTGAAATCGCCCATCTCGTTGTTGAGCAGGAAGCCGGCTCCCGGCACGACCATGCTCGACCCGTAGCCGAACTCGAGCGTGTACGTCACCGACACCGCGTTGCCCTCGGCATCGACGACGGAGTAGTGCGTGGTCTCCTCGCTCTCGGCGATGTATGCCCCACCGAAGCTCGCGGAGTCGCTCTCCGACGCCATGAACAGGTCGATCGTCGACCTCAACTCGTCCGCGTACTCCTTGGACGTCAGACGGGCCAGCGGCATGTCGGGATTGAAGGCCGGGTCACCGAGGTACATCGCGCGGTCCGCGAACGCCCGCCGCATCGATTCGGTGAGGAGGTGGAGATACAGGGCCGAGTTCTGGCCGATCTCCGACAGGTCGAACCCTTCGAGGATATTCAGCATCTCGACGATGGCGACCCCGCCCGAACTGGGCGGGGGCATCGCATAGATGTCGTACCCGCGGTATGTGCCATGGATGGGGGCCTGCTCGACGGCCTCGTACACCGCCAGGTCCTCCTCGGTAATCATTCCGCCGTGCTCGCGCATGAAGTCGGCGAGCAGGCGGGCCGTCTTTCCTCGGTAGAAACCGTCATGGCCGTCTCGCTGGATCCGACGGAGCGTCTCCGCGAGATCAGGTTGCCTGAACGTCTCGCCCGGTTCGTAGACGTCGGTCCCATTTTTCAGGAAGGTGCGCTTCGTCGCGGCGAAGGTCGGGCCCTCCCGATCCTGGAGCGGCGTCCG
>JBGMQU010000034.1:0-10573 GCA_048060725.1 Gemmatimonadota bacterium
CGCGAGCACGTGCGCGTGGCGCGGGCGCTAGGGGATCTCCCGCTAACGGGCGAGTCCATGTCTCGGGGCGAACTCTCGTTCTCGAAAGTCCGGGCGCTGACGCGCGTCGCCGTGGCCGCAAACGAGGAGGATCTCCTGGAGCTGGCCCGTGGGTGCACGACGGCGCAGCTGGAACGGATGGCCCGTGCGTGGAAGAAGGGGACACGGGTCGAAGAAGCGGATCTCGAGCGAGAGCGTCACGACTCACGCACCCTGTCGGTGTTCCCCGACGAGGAAGGGATGTATCTGATCCGGGGCCGGCTCGACCCGGAGGTCGGAGTGGTGGTCATGCGCGCCGTGGAGGCTGCGAACGATGCGCTCTACCGCGAGCGGACGCCGGTTTCTACGCGCGATAGCCATCGCGAGGCGGCACGCCGCCGGGCGGACGCGATCGGGCTCATGGCAGAGCGGGCGCTGTCGGCGGGGTATGGGTCTGAAGGCGACGACGGCGATGGCGGCGATGACGGCTCCGTCGTGGTGCCGTCGTCCTCGCTGATAAGCGGGACTCGCGCCGAGCGCTATCAGGTCATGCTCCACGTCGAGCCCGACACGCTCGCTGCCGAGGGCGAGCCCGGCCGAGCGGAGCTGGAGGATGGGACAAACGTTTCAGCTGAAACGTCCCGGCGGATATCCTGCGATGCGGGGGTCGTGAAGGTGACAGCGTCTCCGGACGGAACCGTACTCGACGTGGGACGCCGGACGCGCACGATTCCGCCCGCCCTCCGGCGCGCGCTCGAGGTTCGGGACCGGGGGTGCAGGTTCCCGGGCTGCGGGCTCCGGTTTACGGAGGCACACCATGTCATCCACTGGGCCGACGGTGGCGAGACGAGTCTCGAGAACACGGTGCTCCTGTGCCGCTACCACCACCGGCTCATGCACGAGGAGGGCTGGAACATCGAGTGGTGGAAGCCGGGGCGGGCCCCGTTCAGGGATCCGCGGGGCTCGGTGCACTATGGGAACGGGCGTCAGCGGGCCCCCGCCGAGGGCCGGGGTCGGCTTTCGAGGCTACTCGAGGCGAATCGCGCCCGTGGCGTCGAGCCCGACGGCTGGACGGCCAGCGCGCGGTGGAAGCGGGAGGCCGACATCCCCGACGACATCTTCTTCGGCGCGCTCGAAGCGGGCGTGTGGACCCCCGAGAACGCCTGATCGGGGGATGGCGCCCGCCATGGCTGGCGGATTCCCGGGCGACTCCGAGCCGTCCCGCAGGCTCGCCCCTTGATCACCAGCCGAAAGGTCAAACGCCGACGGATACGCGATGACCGCCCGCCCGCGTCAACTCGCCTTTGCGCGACCCACCGGCTTGATTCGTTGCAATCCCTGTCGATTCGATCGCTGCGCATGGTACAGATCCCAACGCAGCTGGTGATTCATCCAGAAGCTCGCGCTCGTGCCGAACAGCCGTGAGAGTCGAAGCGCAGTATCGGGAGTCAGGGCTCGACGCCCGTTCACCAGGCTGTTCACCCGCTGAAACGGGACCTCGATCCGGTTCGCCAGCTCCGTCTGCGTCATCTCGAGCGGCTCCAAAAACTCCTCCAGCAGCATTTCGCCCGGATGAGTCGGCGGACGGTGTGTAGGTACTCTTACCATTCTCTCCTCACGCACTCACTCGTGATAATCAACAATGTCGACGTCCTGCGGACCGGCGTCGGTCCACCGAAAGCAGATCCGATACTGTTTGTTGATCCGGATACTGTGCTGACCTCGACGATCGCCCTTCAGAGCTTCGAGCATGTTCCCCGGCGGGGCGCGCAGGTCATCGAGCGTCGCCGCGTCATCGAGGACGAACAGCTTCGAGCGAGCGCGCCGAAGCAGCGTCGAGGGACACACCTTCCGGGCCGCCCTGGACTGCACACCGTTGAACACATCCTCGGTGCCCCGGTTCTTGAAGGCGGTGATCATTTAGCATGATAGCACAGCTAGTGTGCTATATCAAACTCAAAAGAAAACGCTATTCGCTCACGATGCGACAGCCAGGCGCGCGCGGAGTGTTATCAGGAGCTTGGGGCGCAGACACGGGCGAGGAGGAGATCCGCGGCAACACCGTGACGCAGAACTTCGCGCGGAGCATGTCGACCGAAGACGCGATGGATCCGAACATCCTCCTGTGCTACGAGGTGAACGGCGAGACGCTCCCGAACGCGCACGAGTTCCCGCTTCGGCATCGGACGGTCAGTTCTCGCGCGGGATCCTGATCGAGTAGCCACTGAGATAGATCGCCAGTTCACCCCTACGGGCCCGTAGGCGCACGTATCTGATGGCGATGACCTCGACCAGGCCGCAGGCCAGGACCGCCAGAAGGACCACCGCGATCGATGACGCCCTGACGGGCTCCTCGAGTTGGAGGAAATACCAGGAGGACAGCGCCATCCGGAGCCCCGTCTCCCCATGCGCTCCGTCGCGGACGTGGAAGGCGATCGGAACCAGGTCGCCGGGTCGCCACGTGGCCCCGGGAGATGTCGGCTCGCCCAGGGGTCGGCGGAAGACCACCGTCCATTGTCCGTCCGCGAACCGGGCCCCGGCGGTGACCCGGCCGACCTCGTTGGCCTGCGCTACGGGCGGGTCGTCGGCGCCGGCCGCGCGGAGCACGCGGGCTGCGTGGATGCCGCCCGCAGACCCAACGCCCGTGGGCCCGCCACCCGCGGTTCCACCGCGGTCGGCACTCCACTGCCATACGTCCACGGGATTCCTGGCATCGCCGTAGACGAAATGAGGGAGAGCCAGGCGCTTCGTGCGCCGGGCGGGGAACAGCACCTCGACGGCGTCCGGGAAGCTGCCGCGGGCGCGTCGTCCGTCGGGAAACAGGCGGGGCCACGATTCCTGCGCCGTCCAGCCCTCCGCGAGGGCGCGGGCCGGGTCGGCCGGGACGGAGTCGGCGGTGCGGTCGTTCCAGGTCAACCGCACGGCGACTTCACGCTCGCCGTAGAGCGCCCGCACGGAGAGACCCGAGACCGATGGGGTCTGCCAGCGGGGGGCGAACGTCCCCTGGCCTGCCAGAGGAATCCAGACTTCCGTTGCGGCCGCCCACCCCACATCGTCGGCGGCACGCGGCAGTTCTCCGCGAGCCCGCCGGGCGCGGATCACCACGGAGCTCTTACTCTCTCGGTCGGCATCGCGGGCGAGCGACGTGACGAAGTACGCGACCTGCCAGCGCTCCTCGTCCGAGAGACTCTCCACGTAGGACGGCATGGGGCTTCCGTCGAGCCCCGTACTCAATCGGAGGTACACCTCATGCGGTGAGCTCCCGCCCCGAAATGCGCCGCCGTTCTCGAGGTCGGCCGCCCGATCCGGGTAGCCTCGATCATCCGTCAGGTCGGGTCCCTTCTGTCCGTCGCCGCGTCCGACCGCACCGTGGCACTCCCAGCAATCCGATCGTTCGAAGACCTCACGGCCGGCCGCGACAAGGTCGGCCATCGGCGCGTCGGGTGGATCGCCCATCTCCACGATGTATGCGTACGGATCGAACGCGACGTCCTCGAACATCCCGTCGGCAAACGTCTTCAGATACGCGATCACCTGCCAGCGCTCGTCTTCGGAGAGCGTCGACCCCCAGGACGACATCGCCGTGCCGGGCAGACCGAGGGTGATCGACCGAAACAGATCTTCGTCGGTGGGAAGTTCGCCGCTGCCGGTCGTCCGAAGCTTGTAGCTCGCGATCGTGAAATCCCGCGGTCGCGGGAGCAAATGCGAAGCGACGGGGCCCTCCCCATCGCCCTGCTCGCCGTGGCAGGTCCAGCAGTGCGTCTCGTAGATGGTCCTTCCGGCCTCTGCGGACTCCCGGCTGCCTGTCGGCCGGTCGGGTACGGCGAGGTCGTACCACTGCGCCGCCGCGGCCGCTGGCAAGGCGAGGGCCAGCGCACTGAGGGCCAGCCCGCAGACGAGTCGACGCGTCCTCACCGGCCGATATCCTCCGGAACCCGCGGCTCCGTCCCCGAGAGGAAATACTCGGCCATGATGATCCGCCAGATGTCTTCGTCGCTCAGTTCATCCCCCCAGGCGGGCATCGCCGAGTTCCAGGGCGTCGCGATGTTGGGGAGGCCTTCGTGCCCCTCGCGAACCCGCCAGAACGCATAGGATTCGACGATCGACGCGATGGCCCCGGCGTCGGTGAAGTCGATGGGGCGCAGGCGCAGGCCGGGTGCGAGCGTTCCCGAGCCGTCGGCCGTGGCGCCGTGACAGGGGCGACAGTTCGTCTGATAGAGCACGATGCCTTCGCGCGTGGCTTCTTGACGCGCTTCCTCCCCCAACTCCCGAAACGGGTTGACGAGCGCCCCGTACTCCTCCGGCTGTTTGGGGTGCTGGAGCCGCACGACGGTCGGCACGTCGGCGTTGGGCATCACGCGCTGCCAGACGGCCGCCCCCGCGAAAAGCGGGATCGCCCCGAGAACGACCAGGCGGCCGTTTCGACCCGGGCCCGGAGCCAGAAGGAACAACCGCACGAAGGGGCCGAGGAACAGGCTCCAGCGCCGATCATCCGCGCTGACGAAGATCAGCGCGCCGATGAGCGCGCTCAGCATGTAGATCGTCATCGCGAACTTCGGGATCGGCGGAGCCACCTCGGCGACACCGAGTCCGACCGCCAGGAGGGGTAACCCGAAGCGAAGGGCCACGTAGGTCAGGACGAGAGCCGCGGCGGTCCACAGGAAGACCCGGGGTTCGCGGTCCGGCCCCGTCATCGAAGCGTGCGCAGAAACGCCAGGAGGTCGTGGAACTCCTGCACGGTGAGCATCTCCGCGAGATTCCCCGGCATCAGTGACATCTCGTACCCTCCCGCGATGTTCGCGTCGGGTTCGAGCAGCGACTCGACGATGAACTGCGCGGTACGTGTGCCGGCCACCTGGGTCAGGTCCGGTCCGATCTCGCCACCTTCCCCGTCCACCCGATGGCACACGCCACACGCCGCGGGACCCGTTGCGTCGAAGAACAGCTCTCGCCCGCGCACGGGATCGCCGTCCAGGTACGGCTCCCACGCCGCGGTCGAAACCGCCCCCGCGGAACGCTGCGCGTCCGCCGGAAGCGAAATGAGGCCGCGGTCGGGCTCTCCGCCCAGCGACTGCAGGTAGAGGATGATGGAGGTGAACTGGCCGGGCTCGAGCGCGATCGGGGGCTTATAGATGACCGGCATCTCGTCCTTGAAGCCTTCGACGACGTGGGCGCTCGGGTCGCTCAGCGACTCGACGAGATACTCCGTCGGCGTCATCGACCGTCCGAGGGCGGCGCTGCGCTCAGCGGCTCGTTCGATGGCACGCATCGCGATGATCGATCCGTCTCGAGACTCCCCGAGGTTCGGACCGCGTACGGAGGTGCCCCGCGTCCCGACGGCGTGGCAGGTGCTGCATTTGCCGGGGCCCCAGAAGATGAGCTCCCCATTGGCCACGGAGACCGCCTCTCCCGGCGCCACGCGGCGGTTGTCTCCCGACGCGCGAGTCAGCGTTTCGCCGGCCCACACGAACAGGCCCACGAGTACGAGCACGAAGGCGGCGACCTTCAGCCAGCTCATTGGCGATCCGACCGGCGGCCCGTGAGGTTCGTGAGCCAGAAGAGAAACGAGATCGCCCCGAGAAACACGATCGTGATGCCTCCGACCATCCGGGCCATCACCGCAATGCTGGGGGTGAAGGCCCAGCGCGAGGTGTCGCGCATCACGCCGTAGATGTGCCAGTCTTCACGCAGGCCGGAGCGTACGTAGGCCATCATGCCCATCGTCATGATGATGATGACGCAGAGCGCGATGAGCGCGTATTGCGACCGGGCGGCGATGTCCCCCCATCTGATCCCGCCGATATTCTCCGCGCGCCGAAACAGCGCCAGATCGATGGCGGAGATCAGCAGCAACGCGGTCATCAGAATGAGCCATTGTGCGGCGGCCAGCTGCCGAAGGAACGGGTTCGCAGCCGTCGTCACGATGTACCCGAACACGCCCAGTACGAGGACCGCCTCGATCGCCACCACCGTGAAGTAGATCCCCTGCGCCAGGTGGCCGCGGTCGCGGAGCGTGAGTCCCACGCACAGGGTCACCGCGACCATCGCGACGACCAGCAGGCCTCCCGTGAACCGGAAGTAGACGATCCGATCTGCGGCGAGGTCGAGATCGCCAGGTTGGAGCGCGAACAGACGGGCCGCATACCAGCCCAGAATGGCGAGAGAGACAAGTCCGGCGAGGACGACCAGACCCTTCGTCCCCGCTCCCTGACGCGACACCGGGACCAGCTCCGTCTTGTTGGCGCGCCGGTATAGCAGAAAGCTGAGAAACGTCGTCAGGATGATCAGGTTGATGACGGCGTTTTTCGTCGACATCAGACCGAGTGCGCCCAGGATGGGGTGGACCTGTCCGCCCAGGGCAAGCTCTTCCGAGGGGCTCAGCGGGAGGTTACGGGGTGTGAGCCACACCGCTACGGACGCGACGAGCACGACGATGTAGTACTTGATGTACTTCTGGTAGCGCTCGGCCCCCGGGATGCGTCGCATCCCGGACCACAGATAGTAATTCCCCAGGATGAAGAGAAGTCCGACCAGCATCGCCTGGATGATGAACGCCCACGAGAAGTCCCCGCCCATCATGTTGTTCCCCATCACCGGGCTGACGCTGTATATCTCGCGGCCGAGATAGTACCCGGCGAAGGGCAGCGGGATGAGTCCCATCAGCCCGACGAAGTTCCCCACGTACCCCATCCAGTCGTAGTGCGCCCGGTCGTCATCGGTTCGTGCGGCGAGGAATTTTACCGCCGCGTATGCAGCAACCACGAACCCGCCGAATGTGATGTTGCCCAGTAGCCGGTGTACGACGACCGGGATGAGCAGGGGGTTGGTGAACGCCTGCCAGGCCGTCCCGACGAACGCGCCGGTCTCGTCGATCCCGCTCGGCGCCATCATGAATGACGACATCGAGCTTCCGATGAAAACGATGGACGTCCCCACCACGATGAGGGTCACGCCGAGCCCGACGTGAAGTCCTTTTCGATCCTGCAGCCGATCCCAGGCGCTGTAGTACAGGTATAGCACGGCGGTCTCGGCGAGGAAGATGCCGCCGTAGACGTACATGATCGGCGAGAAGATGCCGAAGAAGTAGTTGCTGAATCTCGGGTAGAGCCCGAAGAGCATGAACGTGAACAGGCCGCCCAGGGCCGCGGTGGTCGCGAAGGCAGCCGTGAACAGCTTTGCGAACTCGTGCGCCAGACGATCGTATCGTGCGTCGCCGGTGCGCCACCCGATGATCTCGACCGCGACGGTGAACCACGGGACCCCGACCACGAACGCGGCGAACAGCAGGTGTAGCTGGACGACGATCCAGACGACACCCCGGGGGCTCAGTCCGAAGAACGTGCGGACGTTGTCGACGTTCGTCAGCGGATCGGCCTGCTGACCCGCCAGGACCACCGGCCAGAGGGCCCAGACGAGAAGCCCCAGCCCGGCGAGCGCCCCGTATGACCGGAACACCCGCGGTCCAGTTTGTCCGCTCACCGCGAGAACCGGAAGACCAGTTCCCCCTCGCCGTCCGGTGACAGCTCGATCTCCGCCTCCTGCACGCCGAGGTACGGATGCCACGCGGTCACGGTGTAGAGGCCGGGAGGGATGCCGTCGATCCGGAACCTGCCGTCCGTGTCCACCAGCGTCGTGTAGGGCGTGTCGGCGGAGTAGAGCCACCCGAGCATGAAGTCGTGGGCGTCGCACTCGAGGCGAACCACGTTGCCACGCCTCGGCCTCAGCGCTGTGGTGATCACTCGCTCTTCGGGCGGTTGGCCGAAGTTGAACATCGTTCGGGAGTTGCTGCCCATGATCTCGAACGCGTGCACGTTGTGAAGTACCGGGTCGGGATTGATGATGTCGATCTCACCGCCGGCCGGGACGACCTGTACGTGCGGAGAGAACACACAATCTTGCTGCGAAATCTCGATTCGACCCTCGGGCTCGGGCCAGGGCTTGCCCGCATCGATTCCGGCGATGGAGATCACGACGTTCCGGAGCCCCCGATCGTCCGAGACTTCCACCTCCTGCCGCTCGCGATATCCCAACCCGCACACCTCGATGTCCCTGGTAATCAGGAAGCGCCGGGGACGTGGCACGTCGCCATCGAACGTCGCCAGCCCGGTCAGCGTCGCCCCGTGCGCGACGGTCGTGGGCTGATACTCCTGACCCTGTAAACCCCGCATGGGCAGGGCCAAAAGAGCGGCGACCGGGAGCACTCGTACGAAGGGGGCGATCTTCACGGCGTCCACCGGGGTGTCGCGACTCCGAGACCCGATCCGTAGTCCGGCACCTCGATGATCTTCACGATCTCGTTGGTCCCGGTGTCGATGACGACGACGGTGCCGGCGGTCGCGTTGTCCCCGAGGTCGTATCGGGGCGTGTACCGTTGTCCGGCTTTGCTGTGGCCCGCGGGCATCTCGAGGTTCCGGTTCGATATGTAGGCGTACCGACCGTCGGGCGAGACCGCGCTCCCGTGGGGCTGCGCGATCCCTTCTCCTTCGATGACGGCCTTTACCGCCCGCGCGTCCATGTCGATCACGGTGATCGTGTTGCCCCAGTTGTTTCCGACATAGACCGATCGACCGTCCGGGGTGAACACCGGGTGCCACGGCGCCCGGTTGACGTCGATCGAGTCCACCGGTGCCATGTCGGGAAGCAGGCTCAGATCGAATACGAACACCTTCGAGGTGAGTTCTGTCGTCGCCACCATCCAGCGCCCATCGGGCGATATCGCGAGTCCGATAAACGTGTGTGGCCGCTCGTCCCCGAGCGTTTCGATCTCGACGGTTTCCTCGAGCGGGTCGATCATGGCGATCTGGTTTACGGCCAGGCTTCCCGTGAACACCCGCTCGCCGCCCGGTGCGATGGCGACGGGGTGCGGTCGCGGCAGGAAGGTCTCGAGTTCCTCGAGCGACATGTCGCTGCGTCGGATGACTCCGAGCGTGGAAGGTGGACTGACCGCGAACATCGAGCGGGCGACGTAGAGCCAGTCACTTGAAGGGTCGAGAGCCATTAGCCCGGGCCGCTCGATATCGACCTGGCCGACGAGTTCGTTCGCACGGTCGAACTTCAATACGACGTCCGACGCGATCAGGGACACATACCAGAAGGACCCGTCGGGCTCGACGACGATGTAGTGGGGCATGCTGTTCGGCGGAAACCCGAGCGCCTGAAGGTCGACCGTTCGAATCACCATGTTCGTATCCATGTCGATCACGGAGATTGTCGCGACAGCCTGATTCGCCACATAGAGCAGGTGCTCCGCATCGGCATAGGGCACAGAGCCCGCGGGCGATCGAGCCCCCTCGTTGATCCATTCCGTGACGAGTTCGATCTCATCCTCGGTCAGGCGTTCACCGCCCGTCTCGAGAGGATGTGGGCCGCCCACCATCCGCGTCGTCATTCCAAGAAGCAGGCTGCGCGCGGCATCGAAGGGGATGATGGCCTCCCCGTACCGCGACCCCGCGACGACGCTCTCCCACGAGTCGAGCCCAAGCCCCCGGGGCGCGTCGGCTCCTGCATGACAGCTCGTACACGCCCGGTCGAACACGGTCTGGACCTGATCGTAGGTGACCGGGACCTGATCGTAGGTGACCGTCGGCTCGTCGGAAGGGAGGAGCGCGAGGGCGAGCGATGTCGCCACGAGCAGCAGGGGTAGAACAGCGTTCATTCAGGAACCTCACCACGCGGCAGGGCCCGCGTCAGCTCGACGCTTAGCTTCCTGAGCCGTGCGCGTGATTCGAGATCGTACGCCTGATCGTTCGCGCGCCCCGGCTTCATCTGGTTGAAGAACTGGCCGCCCTCGATCTCGTCGGAGTCGATCAGCTGCATCACCGCGTCCGCTCCTTCGGCGATCGTGGCGCGCGGCTCGACCCCGAGTCTCCGCACCATGCCGGTCGGCATATACGTCGCCGGGTGGAGGGAATTGACCATGATTCCGGTGCCTTCGAGCTCCTCGTGCAGATCGAACGTGTGCATGACCTGGGCGAGCTTGCTCTGCGCGTACGCGCGCCCACCACTGAAGTTGTTCTCGATCATTACGTCGTCCCAGTCGATCGGTCTCTGCGCGAGCGACGAGACATTGACGATACGCGACGGAGCGCTTTTCTCGAGCAGCGGCAACAGCATGTTCGTGAGCAGGAAGTGGGAAAGATAGTTCACCTGGAAACGGAGTTCATGCCCGTCCTCAGATAGCAGTCGTTCGTCCGGCACGGATCCCAAGCCGGCATTGTTGACGAGTACGTCGAGCCGCTCGTAATCCCGGAGGATCGCGTTCCCGAACTCCCGGACCTGATCGAACGAGGCCAGGTCGGCCTGATAGAACCGGGCGCTGCCGCTTCCTTCCGCCTCGATCGCCGCGACGACTTCCATCCCGCGGGCCCGGTCGCGCCCGTGAACGATGACGTGCGCGCCATCTGCGGCAAGCCGCAGCGCGACCGCTCGTCCCAGACCGCTCGTGGAGCCGGTCACGAGGACCACCCGAGAGTCCTGAGGGTCGTGAGAGCGCGCCTCGGTCGCCGCGCCCGCCGTCACTACCAGGGCGGCCATGGCGGTCGTGAGGGCGGTCAGC
>JBGMQU010000034.1:10673-25970 GCA_048060725.1 Gemmatimonadota bacterium
CGCCGCGCCCGCCGTCACTACCAGGGCGGCCATGGCGGTCGTGAGGGCGGTCAGCCAGCACGTCGTTATCGGTTTCATGATTCGGCTCCGTCGGAGGGGTGCATCTGAAGCTGGTGAGAGGGGGGCGGCACGGGCAAGGGAATTCGAGCACGGCACGCTCCCTCCGGCTGGCAACGTGGCGGGCATCGCGGCCCCGCTTCCGGCGACTACTCCTGGCGGAGAGTCACGGTCGGATCGACTCGCGCCGCCCGCCGCGCAGGCACATAGCTCGCCGCGAGCGACGTGCCCGCGAGCAATCCGGCTACTCCGACGAAGGTCACGACGTCCGTTGCCCCCACGCCGTACAGCAGCGACGTCATGTACCGCGTCAGCCCGACGGCGCCGAGCACGCCAATGACGAGTCCCGTCATGGTCAACCCCAGACCGCGTCGCACCACAAGCCGGACGACGTCGACCCTGCTGGCGCCCAGGGCGATCCGGATCCCGACCTCGCGCGCCCGCTGAGCCACCTGATAGCTGAGGACCCCGTATACCCCCACGACCGCGAGGATGAGCGCGACGGCCGCGAACAGTCCGACGAGGAGCGCCTGAAAACGCGGTTGGGCCACTCCCCGCTCCACGACGTCACGGTAGGTCGCCAGATCCTGCACGGGTTGCAGGGGGTCGATTTCCGCGATGGCAGGTCCGACATGCGGCAGGATCGTCGCCGGATCCACCGACGTACGCAGGACCACGCCGGCGCCCGTCTGCCCGGGAAATTGTCGGTGCGGCAGGTAGATGCTCAGACCGGGTGCGCCCCGCAGAGTCCAGTTGTTGACCGGTTCGACGACGCCCACGATCTCGGCATCGTATGCGTCCGTGAGGTCGACCTGGATCCGCTGACCGATCGGGTCTTCGTCCGGGAAGGCGGCATCGGCGAACGGTCGATTGACGATGACGACCTGCGGTCCACCGGCGCGGTCGGAGCCGGTGAACGGCCGACCGCGAAGCACCGAGATCCCCATCACGTCGAAGAAACCTTCGCTAACGAAGCGGAACTGTGCGTTGAGCTGCTGCTCGGTTCCGAGTTCGAATCGGCCGGGAACGCCGATGTAGGTGTCGTTTCCGCTCCCCGTCAGAGGCAGCACGGAAGCGGTCGCGACCCCCTCGACGCCCGGCACGGCGGCCAGGCGGTCTCGCATCTCTTCGAAAAACCGGACACGATCCTCGTCTGACGGGTACCGCGCGGCGGGCAGAGATACGGCGCCGACGACGGCGCCTTCCGCCTCGAACCCGGGGTCTACATCGAGAAGGCGGGCAAAGCTCTGGATGAGCAGGCCGGCTCCGATAAGCAGGACGAACGACATCGCCACCTCGGCGACGACCAGGGCCCCCCGGATCCGACCCGCCGCGCCGGTTCCGCTGCGCCCTCCCGTCTTGAGCACGCGGTTGAGGTCGGAGCGGGCCGATGTGAGCGAGGGAAGCAGGCCGAAGATCAACCCCGTGAGTAGAGATACGACGACGGTGAATGCGAGAACCCACCCGTCGAGCCCGACCTCTTCGATCCGGGGCAGGGTCCCGGGCTCGATCATCTTGAGCGCGCGGAGCGCGACGGCGGCAAGACCGATTCCCGCGGCACACCCGGCGGCGGCGAGGGCCAGGCTCTCGGTGAACAGCAGCCGCACGATCCGTCCCCGGCTCGCACCGAGAGCGGCGCGAACCGCGATCTCCGATTGGCGTGCCGCCCCGCGTGCGAGGAGCAGATTCGCCACGTTCGCACACACGATCAACAGGACCAGGCCTACCGCCGCCCAGAGCATCAACAGAGACGTCCTGACCCCACCGAAATAGGCACTCTCGAGGGGCACGACCGGGAGTCGCCATGTGGCGTTCGACGCCGGATACTCCCGCTCGAGCCGAGACGCGATGACATCCAGTTCGGCCTGAGCCTGCTCGATCGCCACGCCCTCCTTGAGCTTCCCCACCACTCGAAGGTTGTGGAAGCGCCGGATCAGATTTCCTTCGACGTAGAGGGGGATGGGAAGCCAGAAATCGGGCTCCGAGAACAACTGGAACCCGGCCGGCATGACGCCGACGACCTCGTAGGATTCCTCGTCGAGCGTGAGCGTCTCACCGAGGATGTCGTCGCTGCCCCCGAAACGGTTTTGCCAGAACGTGTGTCCGAGGACGACGATCCGGGTCACCTGCTCCTCGTCCGCCCGGCTGAAGCCTCGGCCGATAACCGGCGCTCCGCCGAGGGCCTCGAAGAACTCAGCGGTGATCGCCTGCCCGCGAACGACTTCGGGCTGATCGAACCCGGTCAGGGCGTAGTTCCCGATCCATCGACGCGCGCCCAGGTACTCGAACGATGTCGCCTGATCGCGATAATCCAGGTAATCCGGCGGCGACACGGCCGCCTGCGGCGAACCGCTGAACGCCCCGGTTCCCCACACGATCCGATCGGCGTCGGGGTAGGGTAGGGGATCCAGGAGCACTCCCTTCACCACGCTGAAGATCGCCGTGTTCAGCCCGATCCCCAGCGTGAGGGTAAACACGACCACAGCGGCCAGCCCGGGGCTCTTCCGCAGACCTCGCAGCGCGAAGCGGATGTCGGCGAAGGTCTGTCCGACCAGCTCCGTCCGTCGCGTGTGGCGGCGCTGCCGTCGCTCGCCCTCCTCCATTCGCCGTCGCAATTGCCGCATGTCGCCGAAACGGCGGCGAGCTTCGGCGACCGCTTCGGCATGTGACATCCCTTCTTCTTTCATGAGCGCTTGCGCACGCTCATCGAGATGATGTCGGATCTCGAGATCGACGGCGTCTGAAGTCGATGCTGGCCGGTCGAATATCCGAAAGAGCCGACGAACCGGTCCGGCGCTCATTCGGCCGCTCCGCTCACGCGGCCGCTCCGGCGGCGATCACCCTGTCGACGACGGACACGTACCGAAGCCAGCTCTCTTCCTGGCCGAGCAGTTCCTTCCTCCCGGGCCCGGTCAGACGATAGTACTTGGCCCGCCGCCCGCGGTCGGAAATGCCCCATTCCGGTTCGAGCCAGCCACGACGCTCCATCCGGTGCAGGGCCGGATAGAGGCTCCCCTCCTCGACCACGAGCTCCTCGTCCGTAACGGTCTGAAGCCAGCGGAGGATGTCGAACCCATGCATGGAGCCCGCTCCGGCAAGAGCTTTCATGACGAGCAGTTCGAGCGTTCCCGGCAGGATCTCGAGGGGTCGTACCATCGGGTGGCTCCAGTCGAGCACCCTCTGCGGCCTGGCGTGGAGGGCGAATCCGTTAACCTAGACCATCTAGGTCAAGGTAGGAGCCATGGCCTGGACAGGCAAGGTCAAGTTCTCGGTGCTGCGCTCGATGCCACGATGGCGTCTAGCCGACGGGTGGCAGCACGTATCCGATGATCGCCATGTACTGAAGCGCACATCCCATGATGACCAGCACGTGCCACACGGCGTGGTGGTAGGGGATTCGCTTCGCGCCGAAGAAGATCGTCCCGATCGTAAACGAAAGACCGCCCGCAGCCGTCAGAATCACGGCCTCCAGGCCGACATTGACGATTATGCCGCGGATCATGAAGACCCCCAGCCAGCCCATCACCAGGTAGATCGCGACCGATGTGCCGGGGAAGCGGAAACGAAACTTCAGCTTGAACGCGATGCCGAGGATAGCCAGCGCCCAGACGGCCGCGACCATGATCCAGCCGGCCTGGCCACCGATCCCGCCGATCGCGAACGGGGTATAAGACCCTGCGATGAGGACGTACACGGCGCAGTGATCTGCCACTCGCCAGCGCGCTTTGCGAATCTCGCAACGCAGGCTGTGGTACACGGTGGTGGCGGTGTAGGAAAACACCAGCGTGAGTCCGTAGATCGTTCCGCTCACCAGGGCCGCGGTGCTGTCCATCCGCGTTCCCAGGTCGACGAGCATGGCCAGGGCAATGAGGCTTCCCAGCAGACCGATTCCGCCGGTCACGCTGTTCGCCACCTCGTGACGGTGGGATACTTCGGGCAGCGCCTCGAACGTGCGTTCGCCCCACCCCCCGACTTCCACCAACCGCTCCCGCGTCTTTCGTAACCCGTCGACTGGCAACGCGTTTCTCCTCGTTTCGCTCAACTCATCCCCTCGACTTCCTTCCGTTCGAACGCACAACCTACACAGATTGTGCCGATTTGCTCCGGATCGGCCTCTTTCGTCACCCCGTCGGGACCTCCGGCGACCGGTCGAACGTCTCGTCTGTGAACGCGCGGTAGGCCCAGAGCACCATCGAAATCACGCCGATCGATAGCCCCACGATCACTCCGAGATCGACAATGCCCCTCCACGGTTGGGGGAGTTGGCGCACGAGCAGAACGAGGGCCGTGATCCCGACGGTGAGCAAGCCGGAGCGAACGAAGCGTCCGCGAGTGGCGTGAATGAGGCCGAGACAGAATACCGGCGCCAGAAGCACGTGCAGGGGACGCGGATGTTCGGCGAGGTACTTCGCCCGGGCGGCGACCATCGGGGAAAACGACAGGTGGAATCCGCGATACCCCTCCGCCCAGATCATCGCCGGCACCCAGGTCCACAGCAGCGCCCAGTGGGTCCACTCGAAGGGGTACTCGTAGGCCGAAAATCCGTAGGTCGTCATGCGGTAGAGGGCATGGACGACGAACGCCACGATGCCTCCGACGCCCCACGCAGCGCCCACGATTCCGAGTGTGTTCACGTACCGCCGGTGTGTTGTCGCACGAGTTAGTCGCCCGCGGGTGCCGGTCGAGCGTCAGGGCCCACGTCGGAACTGCCGTGGTCGAGCATCTGCTCGAGCCATACGACGCCCGCGACGGCCTGGCGCTCGAGTCCGGCCCGTACGAGTAGAGGCCATGGCGCGTCTTCGCCCGGATCGACGCCGACGGCGATTTCGAAGGGCGCGGTCTCGTAGATCTCGGAGAGGACGGCGAGCATCCCGATGCTGACGCGTTGTTCGCCCCGCTCGATGCGAGCGAGCGAGCCGTGACTCAGCTGAAGCTGAAAGCGGTTTTTGATGAGTCGGGCCACCTGACGGGTGGAGTACCGGGCCTGCTTTCGTGCCTGCCGAAGACGCAGGCCGAACGATTGATGCCACGGCGTGATGACTGTGGACCCCAACGAGGCTCCTTCTTGCGTGCGTGCCGCAACCGATACAGTGTGTAACAGTGACGTTACATACCGCGCCTGTGAAGTTACAAGAGAACGGGTGCTGGGCGAAAAGGAAAGTGCACCGTCAACGAATGGCCACCCGCTACCGGCCGGCGAGGTATTCGCGGGCGCGCGCCATCGCGGGGAGTTCGACGTCCGCGCTCTCGGTGAGTTCGAGAATCAGACGATGGTACTCGCCGCCGGCCTCGGCGTATCCGGCGGCCACGGCGGCTTTCGCCGCTCCCGCGAGCCCGTTCAGCCGGCGGGGGCTGCGTTCCAGCGAGGCGCGGTATGACGCGAGGGCTTCTTCTGCCGCCCCCGACTCCAACAGCATTTCACCCAGAAACTCGGCCGCCGGAATCACCTCACCCGGTGTCACCGCATGCTTGTCGGTCGCGGCTTCGAGGCTGGCAGCATCCCGCATCAGCGCGAGGCCGTCCGCCCGGTCGCCCGTCTCCCACGCCAGCCACGCCTCGCCGGTCAAACGCTGAACCCGAATCTGATTCTTCCAGTACGCGGCGGACGCCGTCTCCGACACCCGGTTTTCGAACTCCTGAAGCGTCGCGATGGCCTCGCGCGCTCTATCGTGTTGCCCGCTGCGAGCGGCCCCTACCGCCCTGGCGAAGTACGTGATCGCCTCGAACGGAGCCAGACCGTCGTTCCACGCGAAGCCGGGAGGCTGTCTTGGTTCGAGCGCGGCGGCCGCTTCCCAATCGGCGCGCTCGAGGGCCACGCGCGCCGGGATCGCCGACAGCGCATACGCGATCGCGGGGGGGTTCTTCGAGACCCACGGACCGTCGGCACCCATCGCGCGCGCGAGAACCTGTCCAGCGAGCACGTCCTGCCCCCGCTGCAGGTATCCGTACGCGAGGTAGTCGAGAGAGTGGTGGAAATCCGTCGTGATGCCGCCCAGCCGTTCTCCCTGCCTCGTCGCGGCGTCGGCCGCATCCGAGTTTCCCGCGATCGATTCGTCCCAGAGTCCGACACGCGTATAGATATGCGTCGGCATGTGAAGCGCGTGGGGGATGTTCTCCGCCATGCGACCGTACGCACGTGCCACCTCGAGGGCTCCCTCGGCCAGCCGCGGGTAGTCGCGGGCGTGGATCACGTAGTGGTGACCTCCTGGATGATCCGGCACCGCGTCGAGCACGTCGTCGAGCAGATCGAGCGCCTCGAACTGCTGGGCGTACGTCTTGTCCTGCGGGGAGGCGGTCGCGATGTGCGCCAGAGCGTACAGCGCGCGAGCCTCGATGTCCTCCGGGTATGCTTCGGCCACGTTGTGCCAGGCCGTCTCGAAGGCCACCAGCCGCTGGGGCTCCGTCTTGTCCGCCGCGTCTCGAAAGTATGCCTCCACGGTCGACAGATAGTCGCCCGGCCGTCCCGTTGCATCGGTCAGTTCGCGCGCGAGCCGGATCAGTTCAGCGCCTCGCCGGAACCCCTCATCGGTGGGGACGTCTGGCCACACCGGGTGGATGAGCGTCATGGCCTGTCCCCAGTATCCGATCGTACACGTCGGGTCGGCTTCCGTCGCCGCTACGAACGCTTCGCTGGCGTCCAGGTAGGTCATGTGGTGAAGAAGTGTGAGTCCCCGGACCGCGTGCTCGTTCGCGGCCTTCCCGCACTCCGGTTCGAACCGCACCGACCCCATGTCGCCGTAGTCGGCGACATCGCCGAGCGGGCCGGTCGCCTCCTCCGCCATCCCCTCGGGCGCGGGGCGCTCATTCTCCCCCCCACATGCGGCCGCGAGAATCAGCATACATATCGGCGTGCGTAGCGATAGGAGGCGTCGGGTCATCGAAAACCTTTTGGGGAAGAGAGGTCGCGGATCAGGCTCCACGGTCCGGCAAGAGACCTCGTCCGGGTGGGCGCCGAAAGGCGCGGCGCTTGTCGGCGGAGACCGGGGCGGCCAACGTGGGTCGTTCAGCACGGGAGCGCGATGGTGGGGTCGCTCGACTTCGGGGGCATGGACGTGAACCGCAGCGGCATCTGGAAGTTAGCGTGGGTCGGTGCGCGGGTGTTCCTGGGCGTGCTGTTTTTCAGCGGAGGGATCGGCAAACTCATCCCGTTCCCCGGGCTCATGGGGCCGGTCTGGCTCGAAGACGTCCTCCGGCCGTACGACCTCGGCGCCTATGCGCGGTTCATCGCGTGGGCGGAGGCGCTGATCGGTGTCCTTCTGTTCTCGCGCCGGTTCGCGACGATCGCCGCGATCATGATGGTCCCGCTGCTCGTGAACATCCTCGCCGTGGTGATCTCCATGAGCTGGCGGGGCACCCCCTACGTGGTGGCCGGGTTTCTGACGATGAACATCTACCTGCTCTGGTACGACCGAGACCGGCTTCTGCCACTCTTCGCGGACGGGCGAGGAGGGCCAGAGTTCGGCGGATGGCTGCCTGATGTCCCCGCGGTCCTGGGCATCCTGCTCTGCCTCGCAGGGCCCCCGCTCTATGCCATCGCCCCCCTCCTGGGGTACGGCTCCATCGGGCTCGGTCTTGCCGCCCTGACCGCGACACCGCTCTTTCACCAGTCATGACCCTTACAAACGAAGCGATGCGAATCACGGTGCGGCCGGAGTACGTGCCCGACCAGTCCGACCCGGAGGACTGGCGTTACGTCTTTGCCTACCACGTCCTGATCGAGAACGTGGGCTCGGAACCCGCGAAACTCATCTGGAGGCATTGGTACATCCACGACCCGGCCTCGGAAGACCAGGAGGTGGAGGGCGAGGGCGTCGTGGGCGAGTCCCCCCGTCTGGAGCCCGGCGCATCTCACCGGTACCAGAGCTTCTGCATGCTTCGCGGCAAGACCGGCCACATGGAGGGCTTCTACCATTTTCTGAGGGACGACGGATCTCAGTTCAAGTCCGCGATCCCGCGATTCGATTTGCAGGTGCCGCCCGACGAAGGCGGAACCTTTCTGACCTAGCCGATCCCAGGGGAGCCGCCCCATGGCCGTCGTCGCCCGCCGTCTCGCCGATCTCGGGACCGAGAACGCCTTCAGGCTCGGAGAGGACATCCAGCGGTGCCTCGACCGCGGCATCGATGTGATTCGGTTCAATCTCGGAGCGCCGGATTTTCGGAGCGCTCCCCATTTGAACGCGGTGGCGGTCGCCGAGCTCGAGGCCGGGAACTCGGGGTACTGCGACCCGGCCGGCACACGCTCGTTTCGCGAAGCCATCGCGGCCCACGTTCGCGACACGCGCGGCATCGAGATGTCGCCCGAACGCATCGTCGTGACGCCGGGCGCCAAGCCGGCGATTAGCTACACGTTTCAAACCTACGTCGACCCCGGCGACGAGGTGGTGTATCCGAGCCCGGGCTTCCCGATCTACGAATCCTGGGCGACGTTCGTGGGCGCGAGGCCGATTCCCCTGCAACTCGACGAAGCGTCCGGCTTCGCCTTCACGGCGGACGATCTGGCCGCGGTCGTCAGCGAACGCACGAAGCTCGTGATCATCTGTTCGCCATCGAACCCCACCGGGGGTGTGCTGTCTCCGGGGGAACTGGCCGGAATGGCCGAGGTTGTCCGGACGCGGTGTCACCCCGACGTCCGCGTGTTTTCCGACGAGATCTACGAGCACATCCTCTTCGACGGAGCTCGACACCACAGCATCTCGTCGGTGGACGGGATGGCCGAGCGAACCGTGATCTGCAGCGGGCACTCGAAGGGCTTCGCGATGACCGGGTGGCGGCTCGGGTGGGCGGCTCTGCCGACCGCCGAGGAAGCCGCGATCTTCAAGCAGCTCAACATCAACACGATCTCGTGCGTGCCGCCGTTTCTCCAGGAGGGCGGCCGGGCGGCGTACGAAGATCCGGCCACGGCGGGAGTCGTCGCGGAGATGGTCGCGGCCTTCGAACGCCGACGAGACTGGATCGTCCCCGCGTTGAACGCGATCGGGGGCATCCGTTGCCAGAATCCGAAGGGGGCGTTCTACGTGTTTCCGAACGTCGCCGGCGTCTGCGAGCGACTCGGGATCATCGACGCCCATCGGGCGCTGCCGGAAGCGGCTCGGGCACGCGCGACGCCGGCGGGCATGCTTCAGATGTTCCTGCTGTACCGCTACGGCGTCGCGACCATGGACCGGGCGTCTTTCGGTCGGATCGGTGCGGAAGATCAGCATTTCCTCCGCCTCTCGATCGCCAACGGCATGGAGGAGATCGAGCGCGGCGTGGCGCTCATGGAGCAGGCCGTGGCCGACGTCGAGGGTTTCGCTCGCTTCGTCGGAGAGGAAGAACTCCCGAATCGGCATGGCACGCCTGCGTGAACGCTGGGGAAGAAACCCGGACAGGTCCTTTCACGTTACTCCTCCACATTCACTTCTTCCGTCCAGCGCCGCCTCGAGTGGGGCGCGGACAACCCTTCTCGTGCGTCGGGACGTCAAACCGATGACAGAGATGGAAGAGAGAAAAGACAACAATGCGGGTCCGGAGACGTCCCGGCCTCGCTGACAATAGATCGACGTGGTTTCCATGGATTCCGAAGGATTTTGGGAGCGCCTCAAGGAGGCGCGGGCGGTTCAAGGTCTCCTGGTATATTTTGGTGCGACGTGGCTGGTGCTCCAGCTGCTCGACATCTTCATCGACAATCTCGGTCTCCCGGCCTGGACGATGGTCGGCGCGATCGTACTCCTCTCGATCGGCCTGGTCATCCAGTTGGCAGTGGTCTGGGTTCAGGCCCTCCACCTCGCGCGAAGCGAGGTGGGTGGGGAGGCCGAGAAGCAGTCCGCCCTCGTTCGCGACGCCGCGGCCAGCTTCACGTGGGCCCGGTTCGCGTTGGGCGGGATCTTCGCGTTCGCGATGCTGTTCGGCCTGGCCGGCGTGTACATTGTGTTCGTCGGCCCGGCCGAGGGAAGCAGTTCGAGCTTCGCGATCGACGAAAGCGCCTCGCCTGGAGTCGCGGTCCTCCCGTTCAGCGTGAACGGCCAGGCCCTGGAAGAGCTCGGCGAGGGAATGGTGAACCTTCTCTCCACCAACCTCGACGGCGTGTCGGGCCTCCGGGCCATAGACAGCCGCACGGTGCTCGCCCGGTGGGATGAACTCGTGGGCGCGGGCGATCGAGCCGATCAAACCGCGAACCTCGAGGTCGCCCGTGCAACCGGAGCCCGCTACGCCCTCCTCGGCTCGGCGGTCGAGGTGGGCGACAACGTCCGCCTCCAGGCCGACGTCTTCGATCTCGCCACCGGCATGGCCCTGGATCACCGCCAGATCGAGGGGTCGCCCGACAACCTGCTGGCTCTCGTGGATCGGTTATCGATCGAGGTGATCGACGTCATGCTGGGACAACAGCAAGACGTCGCTCAGCTGGTCAGCGTCGCGACGGTCACCACGAACTCGATTCCAGCGCTCAAGGCGTATCTGGATGGCGAGGTGGCCTATCAGCGCGCCGACTTCGACGGTGCTCGTGTGGCGTACGAACAGGCCATCGCGGACGACTCGATGTTCGCGCTGGCGCACTACCAGCTCGCCAACGCCTGGGGCTGGAGCGACGGACCCGGTCACCCCGAGGCGGCATCGCATCGGCAGCGCGCGGTCGAACTCGCGGATCGGTTGCCCGAGCGGCAGGCGTTGCTCGTGCAGGCGACGGACGAGGTGTTTCGGGGCGACCTGGCCGCGATCGCGAAGCTCGAGAATGCGGTGCAACGGTATCCCGATCATGCGGAAGCCTGGTACCTGCTGGGCGACGCATATTTTCACCTTGGCGCACGCTCGCTGGCGAGCCTCGATGAGATCGCAGCGGCCTTCTCGAAGGCGATCGAACTCGATCCCGGGTTCGCTCCGTTCCACATCCATCTTCTCGATCTGTCGTTTCCGATCGCGGACAGCGCGGGTGCGTGGGATCGGATCCGGGCGTATGGCGACCTCGCGCCGGGCAGCCAGTTCGACAACCGATCGCGGCTCCAGTTCGCGCTCTCGTTCGGCGACTCCGTGACGCGGCGCAGCGCGAGGCGTCGCCTCGGAAGCCTCGACACGAACGAACTCCACGCGTCGGCCTCGCAGTATCTGAACGCCTGCTGCTGGCACGCGAGGGACGCAGTGCTCACCGAGATCGCCGATCGGGCGCAAGAAGATGATGACCCGGCGCAATACGGCACCATGGTGTCGCGGATCGCCAGCGGGGCGATGATGCACGGGCAAATGAATCGGGCACTCGCCCTGTTCGAGGAACCCGGGGTGAACGAGACGACGCGGGTATGCAATCTCGCGTTCTACCAGGTGCTCGGGTTCCCGTTCGACGAGACGATGCTCGACCGGGAGCTTGCGGTCGGCGACCTGAAGGGCGACGGGAGTCTGGAGCCGCTCTGCCGGGCCCTGTACGCCGGACAGCGCGGACGATGGCGCGATTTCGCACGCGTCGTGGCACACTACGACTCGCTCGCCGCACTGCCGGACACGGCCCGCAAAGGTGGGTTGGGATCCGTGACGCCCGCCACGTACGCGCTTTCGCTGCGAGGGTTCGAGCTGTGGAAGCGCGGGCAGCCCGAGGCCGCGCTCCCACTCGTGGAGCAGGCATTCCGGGAGGGTGCGTTCGGGTGGTGGCTCGGTCCGCTCTACGAGGAACTCGGACGCGATCAGGACGCCGCGCGGTTCTACGCTGCACAGTGGTCGTTTCCTCTCTCGTATCACAGCCTCGGACGTGTGTACGAAAGGTTGGGCGAGCCCGAGAAAGCGCGGGCCTCGTACGAGTACTTCATCGCCTCGTGGGAACATGCCGACTCGGACATGAGCCCCTGGGTCGACGAGGCGACGGACGGCGTCCTCCGGACCTCTGAGGGTTAGATTCCGACCGCCGGACGGGCTACTATTCGCCAGACTTTCGCTGTCCCGAACGAGAGGAGACATTCGTTCAGGTAGAGAAGTCTGAAGCCTGAGGGACCGGATCGGGGTCGTGTCTCTTGCATCGATGCGGCTCTCGCTGATTGATCAAACGACAGGATTCTCTCGAAAATGAGAAGACCAGCCGCTGGGGCGGCTCTGGCCACGGTCATGGCAGGCGTCCTGGTCACGTGGGGTTGTGGGACTGCCGAGTCGCCCAATGCTCCCGTACCCGTGCCGCCCGGCACCGACGGACTCGCGGTGTCGGCCTACATCGCGGGCAGTCAGCCAGATCAGATTCGCGACGTTGCCATCGACGGCCAGGGCAACATCTATCTGACCGGCGGGACCGTTTCCCGCGACTATCCTTCCACCGCCGGTGTCATCCAGCCAGCCCACGACCCTGGCCCGCCCGCCAGCTCGAGAATCGCCCAGGACTATGATGTCGTGGTGACCAAGCTCGATCCCTCGGGTCGTGTGATATGGTCCACTTTTCTGGGGGGGCCGGGCCATGATCGGGCCTACGGCATTGAAGTTGATTCGCAGGGCTTCGTGTACATCGGTGGTCGCGCCGGCGTCGGCTTCCCCGTCACCTCCGGCGCAGCCCAGGGGTTTGTAGGCGGGCCCGACAAGGCGCCCTACGGACGACAGGATGGTTTCATCTGTAAACTCAATCCGACGGCTACGCAGATCGTGTTTTGCACCTACCTGGGCGCCTCGGATGGTCTCATCATACGGGACATCGCGGTGGACGCGTCAGGTAGCGTATATGCGATCGGAGGACATGAGTCGGGCTCCTTCCCGGCGGCCGTCGCGGATGCATTCACGAACGGTCGCCTGGGAGGGCCGGACGCGTTTCTCGCGAAGCTCGCGAGCGATGGTTCACGGGTGCTGTGGGCCACGTACCTGGGCGGGTCGGGCAAAGACGGGAACCAGGGCTCCGTCCGGTTGGACGGGAGCGGTGTGCCGTATGCACTGTTTACGACGGACTCACAGAACGCGTTTACATCGGCGGGAGCGTATCAGCCGATGCTTCGAGGCGACTCAGACCTGTACGTTGCGCGGCTCGATCCGATGTCGGGAGGCGTCGTCGCCGCGACGTACCTGGGCGGCTCGCTGAACGAGTCGACAGAGACGCACGAGTTTGCTGTTGGCGCCTCCGGGGATGTTTACGTTGCCGCCCCGACGAAATCGCTCGATTTTCCCACGACGCCGGGCGCGTTTCAAACTGCGTATGGAGGCGGAGTGAACGACGCGTTTGTTGCCCACCTGTCTCCGGATCTCGCCACTCTCGTTGCCTCGACCTACTTCGGCGGCTCGGCCAACGACCGTCCCGAGGGTGTCGCGGTCGGCTCCGACGGTGCTCTGTACTTCACCGGTGTCTCGGGGTCGCCAGACTTTCCGTCCACGTCCGATGCTTTCCAGCCGACGGTGCGGGGTTCCAGCGACGCGATCTTTGTGAAACTCTCCCCGGGACTGAATGAGGTCCTCTACGCAACTCTGATCGGAGGAAGCGCGTTGGACGGGGGGCGTGGTGCGGCCGTCGACGCTTCCGGAGACTTCTACATGATCGGAAGTACGGAGTCGGGCGACTGGCCGACGACTGGCGGTGGTGGCGGAACAGGAGTCGGTGGCATGGGCGACGGTTTTATCGCGGTGTTTCGGAACCGGTAGGCGAGACCAGGCCCTCCTCCGACAGCATGCGGTGAAGCGCCTCCGCGACCAGCGCGTGTCCCGAGGGATTCAGATGCCAGTTGCCCGCGATGAAGACTTCCCGGCGAGGCTGTTCGTGTATCACGTCGGTAAGGTCCCGGTAACGGAGTTCGCTGTCGGCCGAGAAATCCGCGAGCCAGCGCCTCCGAGTCTGGTCGACGGGCGTATCCCGGTCTCCCGGAAGAAAAACGATGACCAGATCGAATCCGTCTTCTCCGGACAACTCCACGAAGCGATCCAGGATCGCCTCGCTCAGACGCCACGAGGATCGGGTCATGCTCCAGCGGATCTGTCGAAAACCCTCGTAGAGGCGAAGTCGATTCCAGATTCGAGGCTTCGGATACGGGATCGTCACGAGCCGGCCCTCGTCCAACTCGTAACGCGGAATTTGGAAGCCGGCCCCGGCGTAGTACGGGCCCAGGCGTCGAAAATCGTCCGTGTAAATGCCCAGGATCACCACGTCCGGATTCGCTTGCCGACCAACGGACTCGAAAGCCCGGAGCATGAGATCCGGGCCATATCCGACCATGCCGAGGTTGTCGACTCGCCAGCCTGCTAACCGGGTCTCCAGGATGTCGGGGAATCGCTCCGCAGCCTCCACTCCCTCGCCAAACACGAACGAATCCCCGACGATCATGATGCGTGGCCGCGTGTCCGGCTCACGCAACTCACGGGCGTCACGGAATCCGTCGGAGTTGGCCACAAGTTCGAGCGTACGAGGATCGTCCTCCGGGTACTCGTAGGAGGTCCTGAGGTTCGGGTGAAGGCGGTAGCCGTAGTCCTCGTATGACTCGTAGAGATCCGGCCTGCGGGTGTGGGGCGGGTAACGCGGTGGAGGGTACCTGCCGAGCACGACGAGGACGACCTCCCCGCCGGCCAGGGCCACGAACGTACTGAGCAGGAGTAGCAGCGCGCTGCGAGCGACACGCCTTCTCCCGGGGCTCGTTCGATCTGATCCGCTCATCAAAGAGTGCCCTCCGGGTCGTCCTCGAACTCCTCGGGGAACGCGAAGCCCTCGGCCAATTCCGGCTGCTCGTCGTTCCCCGTCACGCGTTTGGCGATGTATTCGCCGAGCACCGGACCCTGTTTGAACGCCTCGGCCGACCCCGAGCCGGCGAGCCACACGTTCTCGAAGTCGGGGTGCTGGTCGACCAGAAAGTTCCCGTTGGGCCCGAACTCGTAATGACAGGCCCGGGTCTCGTTGATCGGTGCCCCGACCAGATCGGGGAAGTAGCGTTCGATAATCTTCCGCGGTGCTTCATGGGAAGCGGCGTCCGTCCACCGATCGCTGGTATCGGGGTCGTCTGCCGCCTTGCCGCCTGTGCGGACCCGAAACCCTCGGTGGTCGGGGCCGAGAGCGGGCCAGCCGGTACATCCCTGCACGCCGTAGCTGGGCATGTTGGGGTACATCCATCGTGAATCCGGGACGCCGAAGTAGAACACGTATCCGATGGGGATCCGGAGCCGTTTGCCCATCAGGTGCGGAAAGAACTTCGGGAACCACGGCCCGAGGGCGAAGATGAACGTCGACCCGGACAGCGAACTGTCGTGGTCGAGTCGGATGTCGTCCAGCCGCCCGCCGCTCTGACTGCCGAGCGAGGCGCGGGCGAGGGTAATTTCGCCGCCCTCGAGCAC
>JBGMQU010000034.1:26070-28591 GCA_048060725.1 Gemmatimonadota bacterium
CGCTCTGACTGCCGAGCGAGGCGCGGGCGAGGGTAATTTCGCCGCCCTCGAGCACAAACCGCTTCGCCACGGATTCGATCGCGCGGCGGGCCCGGACGACGCCCGCCTGAGGTTCGTAAAGGGCGGTCGTGATGCCTTCGGCGTTTATCCACGGCCAGCGACGGTTGATCTCGTCGGGACCGAGCGTCTCGTAGTCGACGCCGACGACATCCCAGTGGGCCACTGTGTCTTCCAGATACGGCTCCATCTCTTCTCGCATGATCAGGTCGCCGGTCTGGAAAAAGAGTCGGGGCAGCAGAAGTTCACTGCCCTCTTCATCCCACTGGATCCAGCGGCGGACCGCTTCATCGGCCCACCGGACCCACTGGAGTCCGTGTGGCCGATCGCCATACGACGTTCGTACGCCGCGTGTCTCGCCGCCCGAAGTCGATCGCGAGTTCGCCGGTCCGAACGGATCGACGACGGTCACGGTAGCGCCCAGCCGGACGAGGTTGAGCGCGGTCCACATGCCGAACGTCCCGGCGCCCACGATGACGAAGTCGGGTGCCTGACCGTTCTTTCGGCGAACGGGCATGAGTCGGGGTGCCGGCATTGCGCCGAGCGGCGAGACCCCCGCAAGGGAGAGGGCCGCGCCCGCGGTGGCCGTCCTCAAGAAATCCCGTCTGTCGATTCCCATGTCGCTCCCTGCGGGTGTCATATGACGGCACCGTGCCTCGCCCCGTCGCGCGTCATCGTGTCGGCGCGCCATCCATGGGGAACTGCTCGAGCGCCGCCTTCGTCGCCGGCAGTTCGGCGTCTCCCGGTTCGAAGCCGTTCATCTCGAGGATGTAGGCGATCACGTCCGCGTACTGCTCGTCCATCAGTGAACCGGGCGCGTTCTCCGGCATCGTCTGGGTGACGGTCCGGTAGAAATCCCACGCGGTCCGACGGCGCCATGTGAACTGAAAACTGTGACCCCGGAACTCGCTGGTCGAGTGACACTCTTCGCACACCACGCTGAACTCGTACTGTCCGCGGTCGACCTGCTGTACGGTGAAGGATGCAGAAGCAAACGATGCGCCATCGACTCTCGTGTCGGGCGTCAACGCCACGGCTTCCGCGCCGGGCCCGGCCGGTTCCGTTCGCGGCGGAGCCGTGCTCGAGCAGCCCACCAGTATGGAGAGGGACACTGTCGTCCCGAGAGCCGCGCCGCGCCGGGACAGGTTCGTGAAGTGTTTTCTCATCGACATCGTGTGAATGTTGAATGAATGTCGTGCGTCCGGGGTGGGTATTGTGAGGGAACAGGCCCGCGGATGCACGCACCGCGTCCCTCCCGATGGACGAATGATCCCATGCTTGCGACCCCCCGGCTTCCGTTCTGGACCTGTGCATCCCGGGCGGCGGCAACGTAACGTGACCCGCCAGGGCTTTTCAGCTGCCTCCCTGGTTTTCTCAGCAGCTTCTTTGGGAGAGGGTCGGCAATGGCACGAACTGGACGTCGCGCTCTCGGACTCCTGATGGCTCTCGCAGTGGCAGGCGGGCCGCTGACGGCCCAGCAGGCCGGCATGCTGTTGCTGGAGTCGCCGGCCAGCGTGGAGACGATGGCGTACGGGAACGCTCCTAACCTGTTCTCCTCCAGCGCCGCCCTCCTGTTCGAAGCGCCGGCGATGCTCGGCCGGTCGAGTGGCGTCGCCGCGGGGCTCCAGCGCTACGGCGGCGCCGGCACCCTGGCGTCGATCGCGGGCGCCGGCGAGTTCCAGGGCGGCGGCTTTGCGCTTGGCGTCCAGTACATGCGGTACGGGCTGGACGACGGCTTCCCGGTGCTGCGCGATCTGCAGAGTGAAGCGCTGACGGACGGATCCACCGGGGTCACGGAGTTCGTCGGGTCCGTAGGGTACGCCCGCACGTTGTTCGGGGTCCGCGCGGGCGGTGTGATCAAGTACGCCGAGCTTAGCGCCGACGCCTCGAAGGATGGGAAGGTCGCGTTCGACTTCGGACTCGCGAAGGACGTGGGCCCCCTGATGCTGACCCTCTCGGGGCGGAATTTCGGGAGAAACCTGCTGCTCTCGCCCGGACCGGACGGTCCGCAGGCCGTGGAGCTCGAGCTTCCACAGCAGTGGATTGCAGGCGCCACGTCCGAAGACTTCGAGGTCGGGCCGCTGGACATGTTCGTCACGTCGCAGGTGATCCGCCGTCGCGACGGCGAGTACATCCCGGCTGGGGGAGTCGAACTGTCCTACTGGCCGGTCGCCGGCTACACGTTCCGACTGCGCGGCGGCCTGCAGCGCGTGCCAGACGATGAGCGAAGCCCGTTCACGTTCGGCGCCGCATTCACGGGAGACGACATCACGATCGAGTACGCGTTTCAGTCTTTCAACGGCGAGGGCAACGCGCACCGAATCGGATTGAGGTGGCAGTAGGAGGCTGCTCGCCCTGGGGACGGACGCTGTCGGAACAGCCTCTACCGGGAAGATCCGATGGCTGTAGTGGGGCGGTCCGCAGCCAGAAACGCGGGGTCGAGGTTGGAAAACCCCACGTCATC